>NZ_KV824681.1:0-594 GCF_001816045.1 Kytococcus sp. HMSC28H12 | reverse complement strand
TCCTCCCCGAGCCCGGGCGCCCCGGCCAGCGCCCGCAGCCCGGCCACCAGCGCGGTCGCCTCGTCGGCGCCCAGGCGCAGCGGACGGGCGATGGTGTCGGCATTGCGCAGGTACACGTGGCCGTGGTCCCACTGCGCGTCGATGAGGTCGTCCGGCATCCGGCCGGGCAGGCCGCACAGGAAGACCAGCTGCAGGTCGCGCTCCAGCGAGGCCGGGGTGACGCCGAAGGTGGCGGCGGCCTCCTCGATCTCGACCCCCTGCCGGTGCAGGAGCCAGGGCACCATCTCCAGCAGGCGCTCCAGGCGCGCGGTCGCGGACTCGGCGGCCATCAGCCCTCCCGGGAGGTCGTCGTCGGTGCGCCGGCGGTGGCCAGCACCTGCTCGAGGCGGTCGACCACCTGGGCTCGCAGGTCGTCGGGCTCCACGGCCAGCAGGTCGGGGCCCAGCTCGGCCAGCTGCCCCACGATGCGGGAGCGGTCGGCCGCGGGCAGGTGCAGCACGTCGCCGGCATCGGTGCGGTCCACCGCATCGGCCCAGCGGCGCAGCGCCACGCCGCGCCCGGGGGCCACCGTCACCGTGGCGGCCAGCGTGTCCG
>NZ_KV824680.1:0-3872 GCF_001816045.1 Kytococcus sp. HMSC28H12 | reverse complement strand
CCGCGGCCCGCCTGGCCGACCGGGTGGAGGTGGCCTACGAGGGCATGCTCGCCCTGATGCTGCGCGGCCCGGCCGACGACGCCATCGAGGCCGCCGAGGACACCGCCACCACCCTGGTCGAGGCCGCGACCACCGCCTGACCCTCCCGCCCGGCCGGTCCTCGTCCTCGCACCAGACCCGTGTGACCCGGGGCACGCTCCGTCGTAGGGTGCTGCCCTCCCCTCCCCCGTCGCGATGGAGTCCCCATGAGCCACGCCGCCCCCGACACCCCGCCCGCCGCCGGCACCCCCGCCACCGGTCGCGTCGAGCAACGCCGCGGGTTCTCCCTCATCGGCCCCGGGCTGGTGGTCGCCGCCACCGGCGTGGGCGCGGCCGACCTGGTGGCCACCGTCATCGCCGGCCAGAAGTACGGCTACGCCCTGCTGTGGGCGGTCGTGGTGGGCTGCGTGCTCAAGATCGCCCTCGTGGAGGGAGCGGGCCGCTACAGCCTGGCCACCGGCCACACCATCTACGAGGGGTGGCGCAGCCTGGGCCGGTGGACCAGCTGGTACTTCGCGCCGTACATCGTCATTTGGGGCTTCGTCTACGGCGCGGCGGCCATGGCCGGCACCGGCATCCCGCTGCACGCGCTCTTCCCGGGCCTCTCGGTGGCGTGGTGGGGCATCATCTCGGGCCTGCTCGGCGCCGCCCTGGTGCTGCTGAGCCGCTACGAGGTCTTCGAGAAGGTCTGTGCGGCCCTGGTGGGCGTCATGTTCGTGGTGATGGTGGCCGCGGCCGCGTTCACCCTGCCCAACCTGCCGGAGCTGCTGCGGGGGCTGGTGCCGCAGGTGCCCGCCGGTGGCCTGGTGAACCTGCTCTCGGTGGCCGGCGGCGTCGGCGGCACCATCACGCTGGCGGCCTACGGCTACTGGATCCGCGAGAAGGGCTGGACCACCCCGGCGCACATGCGGCTCATGCGCACGGACAACACGGTGGCCTACGTGGTCACCGGCATCTTCGTCATCTCCACGCTCATCGTGGGTGCCGAGCTGCTGTACTCCAGCACCCAGTCGGTGGGCTCGGGCGACAAGGGCCTGCTGCAGCTCTCGGACGTGCTCGCCGACCGCTACGGCCGCGCGGTGGGCACGCTCTTCCTGGTGGGCTTCTGGGCGGCGGCCATGAGCTCCCTCATCGGCGTGTGGAACGGCGTGTCGATGATGTTCGCGGACTTCGCCGGTGACGCCCTGGGCAAGCCCGAGGACCACCCGGACCGGCAGGCCGGCGGACGCTGGTACACGGCCTTCGTGCTGTGGCTGACCTTTCCGCCGATGGTCATGATGTTCCTCGGCAAGCCGGTCTGGCTGATCCTCGCCTACGGCGTGCTGGGCGCCTTCTTCATGCCCTTCCTGGCCATCACGCTGCTGTGGATCCTCAACACCGACCGCACCCCGGCGGCGTGGCGCAACCGGTGGCTGAGCAACGCGATGCTGGTGGTGTGCGCGGCGCTGTTCGCCTACCTGGCGGCCCAACAGCTGCTCGAGCTGCTCTGATCCTCCGACCGTGGGCGGTGCCCGCCGGGGCGGTGGCAGGGCCGGTTCCACCCACGGCACCGGCCCGCGCGCCGCGGTGGGGTGCGACGCTCACCCCGACGGGTTGACGGGGCGAGGACCGAGGAGGACGACGATGAAGCGTGCGGGACAGGTGCTGGTGGTGCTGGGGGTGCTCGGCGTCATCGCGGCCGTGGTGCTGGGGGTCATGGGCCTGGTGGGTGCCGGCCGCGCCGTCAACGCGGTCGAGGGGGGCCAGAAGGTGGGCTCCGGCATCACCCGCGAGCTGCATGCCGGGGACGGGCACCTGCTGACCCACCCCCTCGACACGGGGAGCTCGGCCACGTGCACGGTCCAGGGGCCGGACGGCGATCCCGTGTCCACGTCCCCCTCCGACGACCAGGTGGATCTGGCCAAGGACTTCGTGGACCTCGTCGGCGGCATCACCGTGACCACGGACGGCCCCCACACGGTGCGCTGCACCGACCCGGACGTGCGCCTCACCGACCCCGTGTCGATGGCCTCCCTGGGCCTGGCGGCGCTGGGCCTGGTGGGCGCCGTCCCGGTGGGCCTCGGCGCGGGACTGGCGCTGGTGCTCGGCATCATCCTGTGGGTTGCGGGCACCAACCGGGCGAACCGTCCGCACCACCCGGGTGGCCCCTACGGCGGGTACGGGGGCGGCGGGTACGGCGGCGGCTACGGCCAGCCGGGCCAGAACCCGCCGTACGTGCAGCCGACGCCGCAGGGCGGGTACACGGTGAACGGCCAGCCCACGAGCACCCCCTACGGCCAGCCCGGGCCCGGACAACCGACGCCGCCGTCGCACCGCGCCCCCTGGGAGTGATGCGCCACGGTCGTATGCGGACGTGCTCATGAGCTGGTCAAGTCCCTCCGGGAACGGGCTGGGTGCTGCCCAGGTTCGGTGCACCAGTCCGTTTCGTCCGCACACACGGACACGTCCCGGAGGCACCCCTCATGCACCGCTCCCTGTCCGCCCTGGCCCGCAAGGGGCTGGTGGTGGGCGCCGACGGCACCCTGCAGCGCGTGAACCCCTTCGGCGGCAGCTCCACCTCCGCGGTGGAGCGCCAGGCCACCTACGAGGTGCCGGTGTACTTCCACGTCATCACCGACTCGCAGGGCAACGGCGCGCTCACCGAGGAGCAGGTGGCCCAGCAGATGGACGTACTCAACGAGGCGTACGCCGACGCGGGGTTCAGCTTCACGCTGGCCGACACCACCACCGCCGACGACGCCTGGTACGGGGTCTCCCCCGGCGCCCCGGCCGAGGACGAGATGGGGTCCGAGCTGCACCAGGGCGGCGCGGGTGACCTCAACCTGTACACGGCCAACCTGGGTGGCGGGCTGCTGGGCTGGGCCACCTTCCCCGAGCCGAACCCCGGCACCGACGACGGCGTGGTCATCCTGACCGGCTCGGCGCCCGGCGGCGACGCGGCGCCGTACAACGAGGGCGACACCGGCACCCACGAGGTGGGCCACTGGCTCGGCCTGTTCCACACCTTCCAGGACGGCTGCGAGGGCGGCGACCAGGTGGACGACACCCCGGCCGAGGCCTCCCCGGCATCGGGCTGCCCGGAGGGCGCGGACACCTGCCCCGTCCCGGGTCCCTGCGCACCCTCGCGTGTGCGGGCCCCCGCGCGGGCGGATGCGGGCGCACCCCCGGGAGGAACCGGTGGCCGGGCGTGCTCCGCCCGGCGGGGCACCGGCGCGAGGGGCCGTGGCGCAGCGTCCGCCATCGGGGTGAGGAGCCGGCCGGCCGGTTGGTGCGACGGTGTGTGTGCTGGTCGAGAACGAGCAGGAGGGTGCCATGAGGGGATGGGGAAAGGTCCTGACCACGATGGGCGCGATCGGCGTGCTCGTGGCGGTGCTGTTGATGGTGGTGGGCGCCGTGGGGATGTCCGGGGCCACTGACGCCGCCGCCACGCGCCGCCCCGTGGCGACCGCCGAGGCGGTGCAGCTGCAGCAGGGTGACCACCACCTGTTGCTGGGGCCGCAGGGTGGGCCGTCGGAGCGCTGCTCCGTGGTGGGCCCGGACGGAGCGGCCGTGCCGGTGGGCTGGCAGTCCTACGACTCGCGCGTGGTGGCAGCAGACGTGCGGCCACGGGGGTCGTTCACCGTGGAGCGTTCGGGCGCCCACCGGGTGGACTGTGCCGGCACCGCGTGGATGAGCGACGCCATCCCCATGGGGTCCACGGCGCTGGGGCTGGGCAGCTCCGCGGTGGGTGCCCTGCTGGGCCTGGGCGCGGTGGTGGTGCTGGTGACCGGCGCGGTGCTGTGGCTGGCGGGGCGCGATGCGGTGCTGCGGGGCGGGCTGTGGGGGCCGGGCGG
>NZ_KV824679.1:0-10675 GCF_001816045.1 Kytococcus sp. HMSC28H12 | reverse complement strand
ACCACCGCGTAGGCGGCCGCACGCCGGCCACCAGTGGCGTGCCGACGGCCCCAGGCGGGCAGGAAGCCCTCGGCGCGCGCCGTCGCCAGTCCGATGCGGGCCAGCTGCTCGGCCTCGGCGTAGCAGACGTACCGGCGGTTCCACTCCGGCCGGTACCGCTGGTTGGCGGTGTAGAGCGACTCGATCTGCCAGAACCGGGAGGCCCGGCGCAGCAGCCAGCGCTGCATGCGCGTCACCGGGCCGGCCCCCAGGGTCTCGCCCTCGGCGAAGACCGAGCGGAAGACGGCGAAGTTCAGGCTGAGGCGGCGCACGCCCACGCTCTCGCGCTGGCGGCACAGCTCGGCCACCATCGTCTCGGTGACGCCGTTGGGCGCGTCCGGGGAGCGGCGCATGAGGTCCAGCGACGCCCCGGTGGGGCCCCACGGCACGAAGGACAGCAGTCCCACGAGGTCGCCCTCGGCGTCCACGGCCTCCACCAGCACGCACCGTCCATCGGCCGGGTCGCCCAGGCGCCCGAGCGCCATCGAGAAGCCACGCTCTGGGGCGTCCCCGCGCCAGGCCTCGGCGGCACGCACCAGGCCCGGCCACTCGGAGAGGTCCACCTGCTCGTGGCGGCGCACGCGCACCTCCACGCCGGCCCGCCGCACGCGGCGTACCGCCTGGCGCACCGGGGCCATCTCCGGGCCGTTGAGGGAGAAGGCGTCGGCGTCCAGCACCGCCTCGTCGCCCAGCGAGATGACACCCATGCCCCAGTCGGCGAAGGCCCGCGCCCCCGCGTCGGAGACGCCCACCGCCGCCGGCGCCCACCCGAAGCGCCGCGAGACGGCCAGCCAGTTGTGCACGGCGCTGCCCCACGACTGCGGGTCGCCCAGCGGGTCGCCCGAGGCCAGGCTCACGCCCTGCTCCACCCGGTAGGCCACGGCGGCCCGTCCGTCGCTGGAGAAGATCACGGCCTTGTCGTCGCGCGTGGCGAAGTAGCCCAACGAGTCCTGCGCCCCGTAGCGCTCCAGGAGCGCCCGCACCGCCGCCTGCTCCTGGGCGTCCTGGGTGTTGTGGGAGGTGGCGCTGCGCAGCAGCACCAGCAGCGTGCCCACCAGCACCGCCGACCCCATGAGCGACAGGATGCCGGTCACCCAGACCGGGGGCGCGTGGGACGCGTCCGCCGCAAGACCGCCGTCCAGGCCGGTGACGTGGTCGACCGCCCACGCGAGCCGGCGGTGGTGGGGCAGGTCACCGGGCTGCAGCCGCACCAGCAGCCACCCCAGCAGGATGGCCGACAGGGTGCCCAGCACCATGAACGCCGCCGCGGAGGCCCAGGCGTCGCTCCGGACCCGCGCGCAGAACTGGCGGTAGGAGGCCACAGCCACCCCCAGCCACGTGAGGTGCAGAAGGCTGGCGGCCACGGCGTGCCAGGACTGGCCCTCCAGCAGGCTGAACACGTCACCCTCGAGCAGAATCACCAGGTACACCAGCAGCATGGCCCACCCGACCCGCTTGCGGGCGGTGAGCGCGGCGGCCACCACGAACATCACCGTGGCCACGGTGAAGCTGGGGTAGGCCACCAGGTAGTACGAGTCCACGGTGCGGATGCCCGCGGTGTAGAGGTTCGGCACGAGGGAGAGGGCCAGCACCAGCAGGCCGTTGGCCACCAGCAGGGCGGCCATGGCCCGCGGCACCTGGACCCGCCAGCCCACCTGCGGCTCGGCCAGGTCCTCCACCTCGGCCCGGGGGCGGTCGTGGTGCGGGGGGTCGAGACGTCGTGCAGGCATGTGGGCCAGCATGAGGCCCCGGTGGGCCCGCGGGTCTCCGCCCGTGGACCCGGGGTGTGTCGCCGGGGTTGCCCACAGGCGGACCGGCACCCCCACGAGGTGGCACCACACCGTCCACAGATCGGCCCGGGGGATGACGCACCCCTGATCCGGGCGCGTCGATACTCGGAACCGATGGCGCCGCTGCGTCATCGGGCCACTGGCCCACACCGGACGGGTCGGTGCCGCCCCGGGGTCTTGGAGGGGGATCCCGCGACGGCACCGACCGTTCCGTGTCCGGCCGCGGTCCACGCCCGACGCCGTGGCCCACCACCCCCACCTGCTCCGCCCACGACCCGTGTGCGCGGGAATGCACCGGCCACCCCGCGCGCTATACTTGGTGACACATCACCATCAGGAGGAGGCGCCATGCCTGCCGTGACCACCCAGAACGTCCTCGAGCTGGACCGCGTCGTGCCGGCCCCCGGCAGCCGAGCCCGCGCCGTCCGCTCCGTCACCACCGCACCCCAGGGCCACGAGGGCGAGGGCTTCCCCGTCCGCCGCGCCTTCGCGGGCATCGACCTGCGCGACCTGGACCCCTTCATCCACATGGACCAGATGGGCGAGGTGGAGTACGCCCCGCTCGAGCCGCGCGGCACCGACTGGCACCCGCACCGCGGCTTCGAGACCGTGACCTACATCATCGACGGGTCGTTCCTCCACGAGGACACCCACGGCGGTGGCGGGGCCATCACCGACGGCGACACCCAGTGGATGACCGCCGGGTCCGGCCTGCTGCACATCGAGGCCCCGCCGGAGCAGCTCCTCATGTCCGGCGGCCTGTTCCACGGCTTGCAGCTGTGGGTCAACCTGCCGAGCCACCAGAAGATGTCCGACCCGCGCTACCAGGACATCCGCGGCGGCGAGGTGCGCCTGCTCTCCAGCGAGGACGGCGGCAGCCTGCTGCGCGTCATCGCCGGCGAGGTGGACGGCCACGAGGGGCCGGGCATCACCCACACCCCCATCAGCATCGTCCACGCCACCGTGGCCCCCGGCGCCCAGCTGCGCCTTCCGTGGAACCCCGGGTTCAACGCCCTGGTCTACGCGCTCTCCGGCGACGGCACGGTGGGCTCCGAGCGCCGCCCGCTGCGCACCGGCCAGCTGGCCCTGCTGGGCGAGGGCGACCACATCGAGGTGCGTGCCGACGAGCAGCAGGACGCCCGCCACGCCGAGGGGCTCGACCTGTACGTCCTCGGCGGGCAGCCGATCCGCGAGCCGGTGATGGCCTACGGCCCGTTCGTCATGAACACCCGCGCCGAGTTGGTCACCGCGTTCGAGGACTTCCAGGCCGGGCGTCTGGGGACCATCCCCAACAGCCCGCGCGTGAAGGCGGCCTCGCAGGTGGTGCGCGACGCGCTGGACTCCGGGGAGGCCCGCCCCGGCCACCAGGTGCTCTGAGCACCGCCCCGACGGTGCCGGTCGGCCACCACCGACCGGGACCCGGGTACGCGAAAGGCCCCGGGACGAATCCCGGGGCCTTTCCCTTGCGTGCGCGAGGGGGGAGTTGAACCCCCACGCCCTTTCGGGCACACGGACCTGAACCGTGCGCGTCTGCCTATTCCGCCACTCGCGCGCAGTGCCCGACCACCTGATCTCACCACCCGGAGATGGTGTCGACCCATCGATCGAACGACGGCATACGTTAACAGCACATCCACGGGCACGCCAATCGGCCCGACGGGGCGCCGACCCACGGCCTTGGTCCACCCCGCGGACGCGTGGCATCCACCTCCGGTCCTCCCGCGCGGCAGGGCCCCGGCAAGTACGATCGCCGCAGGATCGACGCGCCCGCCGGACCCCCGTGGACCCGCCCCGTGGCGCGACCGACGCTGCAGAACCGCCGCAGGGAGGCACTCATGGGCTTGCTGGATCGCTTCGAGTCCGGGACGGAGCGCGTCTTCACGGCGCCCTTCGCCCGGCTGTTCAAGCGCGAGGAGCTGCAGCCCGTCGAGATCGGTGCCGCCATCCGCAAGGCCATGGACTCGCGCGCGGCCGTGGTGAACCGCCACCGCACCATCGTTCCCAACGTCTTCACCATCGAGCTGTCCGACGACGACTTCGACCGCCTCATCGCGTTCGACGAGGCGATCACCGACGAGCTCATCGCCGACGCCCAGGAGTACGTCACCGAGCAGCGCTACACCCCCGGCGGCCCGCTGCAGATCGAGCTCGTGGCCGACCCGGACCTGCAGCCGGGCATCTACAAGCTCCACCACGCCACCGTGCGCAACCCCGCCACCCTGGACGAGCGGGGCGACATCGACTCCTGGGGCGCCGCGCACGAGCGCTTCGACGACGCCATCGACCGCCACACCCAGGGCCACCGCATCCCCGCCGACGCCAAGTACCTGGGCGAGGTGGACGAGGAGGCCATCGCCGCGGCGAAGGCCTCCTCGGAGCAGCCGACCGCCGACGACTCCGCCGCCCGAGGGGCCGAGGACGCGCGCCGCGCCCGGAAGGAGGCCGACCGCGCTGCCGAGGCCCGGCGCGACCGCGAGCGCGAGGCGGCCGCCGAGCAGCACCGTGCCGAGATCCGCCGCGCCGCCGAGCGGGAGCAGGCCCAGCGCGAGCGAGGGGGTCAGGAGGAGACCGAGCAGGAGACCCGGGACACCGCCGCGACCACCCAGGTGCCCGCCCGCTCCACTCGTTCCGTGGCCCGCCCGTGGGTCGAGGTGGATGGTGTGCGCCACGTGCTCGAGAAGCCGACCACCCTGCTGGGCCGCGACACGGTGTGCGACATCACCGTCCCGGACCCGGGTATCTCCCGCCGCCACGTGGAGCTGACGGTGGACGCGACGGACACCGCCCGGCTGACGCTGCGTGACCTCGGGTCGACGAATGGCACCTTCGTGGGCGGGGAGCGCGTCCGCAACACCCGCCTGGCCGACGGGGACTCCTTCGTCATGGGTCGCACCACGGTCACGGTGCGGCTCGGACGGGCGCAGTGAGCGAGCTCACGGTCTCGGTGCTGCGGCTCGCCCTGCTCGCAGCGCTCTGGCTCTTCGTGCTGGCCGTCGCGCGGGTGCTGCGAAGCGACCTCTACGGCGCCCGCGTGGTCACCCGTGACCGCCGCCGCCAGACCCGTCGCACGCCGATGCCGGATGAGGCCTCCCCGGACCGCCCCGGTCGCCGCAACGCCCCCCGCGAGCCGCGCCGCCTCGTGGTGGTGGCCGGCCCGATGCGGGGTGCCAGCCTGGCGCTGACGTCGTCCCCCGTCGTCATCGGCCGCAACCCGGAGTCCAGCCTGTCGGTCGACGACGACAGCATCTCCGGCTCCCACGCCCGCATCAGCCCCGACCCGCACGGCTGGATCATCGAGGACCTGGGCTCCACCAACGGCACCTGGCTGGACGACCAGCGCCTGCTCGAGGCAGCCCCGCTCGTGGTGGGCAGCACCATCCGGCTGGGCCGCACCGTCCTGGAAGCGAAGGCCTGAGCATGTTCGACCTCCACTTCGCCGCGCGCTCCGACCTGGGCCTGGGCTCCAAGATCCGCAACGAGGACTCGGGCTACGCGGGCCCCAACCTGCTGCTGCTGTGCGACGGCATGGGTGGGCACGCCGGCGGCGACACGGCCTCGGCCATCGTGGTGCACCACCTGGCCGAGCTGGACAACGACGTCTACCGCGCCTCGGACGCCGGCGACATCCTGCTGCGCGAGGTGGCCGCGGCCAACGCCAAGCTCCACACCTTCGAGGAGGAGCACCCCGAGACCGAGGGCATGGGCACCACCTGCATCGCGATGGTGCGCAGCTCCCACTCGCTGGCCATCGCCCACATCGGCGACTCGCGGGCCTACCGCGTGCAGGACGGCGTGCTCTCGCAGATCACCCACGACCACTCCTTCCTGCAGCTGCTCATCGACGAGGGGCACCTCACCGAGGAGGAGGCGTGGGGCCATCCCCAGCGCTCCCTCATCACCCGTGTGCTCTCCGGCCGGCCGGACGACGAGCCCGACCACGGCGTCATGCCACTGGTGCTGGGCGACCGCTTCCTGCTGTGCTCCGACGGCCTGAGCGACTACGTGCGCGACGAGACGATCGCCCAGGTGCTCCGGGAGTCGCCCGACCCGCACGACGCCGCGCAGGCCCTGGTGGACGTGGCCCGCCGCGCGGGCACCCGCGACAACGTGACCGTGGTGGTGGCCGACGTGGTGCGCCCCGGCTCGGCGCCGCGCAACCAGCCGCAGATGGTGGGTGCCGCCGCCCGGCTGCGTTCCGGCCACGAGTACGAGGGCGCCACCGAGGAGCCGGACCAGCACGCCTTCCGCGAGCCGCAGTCCGCCGACGCCCCCACCCAGACCGTCCCCGTGGCCGATGACGGGTCGGTGACTCTCAACGGGCGTCACCTGGTGATCGGGCAGCGGGCCTTCACTCCGCGCACCATCAGCCGCGACGGGGTGACCGGCAGCACCAAGGCGGACTTCGGGCAGCGCGCCGCCGAGCCGACCGGTGAGGTCATCGAGATCCGCGACAGCGGCCCCACCGGCGACGGGCGCCCCGTGGCCACCGAGCCACGTCGCCATCCCGTGGCCCGCGCCGTGGCGTGGGTGGTGGGGGCGCTGGCCCTGCTGGCCCTGGCCGTCGGGGGCCTGTGGTGGTGGGGCACGCAGAACTACTTCGTCGGGGAGCGCGACGGGCAGGTGCAGATCCGCCGCGGGTTCGACGTGGTGCTGGCCGGCCAGGAGCTCTCCACCCTCGAGGAGGGCAGCGACCTGCGCGTGGACGCCCTGCCCGGCTTCTACGCCGACAGCGTGCGCGACGCCATCCCGGCCGACGACCTGCCGGACGCCCAGCGCACCCTGGCCGACCTCCGCGAGCGCGCGGAGCGGGCCGGGAAGAACCGCCAGGAGCCGAGCGGGACCAAGTCGGGCTCCAGCGGGTCCGGGAGTTCCAACGGCTCGGGCAGCTCCAGCGGGTCCAGCGGGTCCAGCAACCCGAGCGGCTCGCCGACCTCGAAGGGTTCGGCGTCCCCGAGCCCGCACGGCTCCAGCGGGTCGGGCTCCTCGCCCCGTCCCTCCCGGTCCTCGGCCGCGCCGTCCTCGCCCGCCCCCACCGGCTCCTCGGGGTCCGCCTCGTGACCCCTCTGCGTCACCGCGGGCAGGAGGCCACCGCTCCGGTGCAGGAGAGCTGGCTGGCTCCCCGCAACGGCCGGTGGATGGAGCTCCTGCTGCTCGCCCTGGCCATCGGCATCACCGCCCTGGCCTACGTGCAGGTGGGCCTGGGCACCGCCCGCGCGGTGCCCACCAACATCCTCACGCTGGCCGGCGGCATGGCCGGCATCGCCCTGCTCTTCCACGTGGTGCTCTGGTGGCGTGCCCGCTACGCCGACCCGGTGATCCTGCCCGTGGTCACCCTGCTCAACGGCCTGGGCCTGGTGATGCTCCACCGGCTGGACATCGCCAAGGACCGCGGGCTGGCCAGCGGCGTGGCCGGGCGCCAGCTCATGTGGACGGCCCTGGCGGTGGCCGTGGCGATGGTGGTGCTCGTGGTGCTGCGCGACCACCGGCGGCTGCGCCGGGTCACGTGGACCTGCGCAGCCCTGGGCTTCATGATGCTGCTGAGCCCCCTGGTGCCCGGCCTGGGCATGTCCAACTACGGCTCGCGCATCTGGATCAGCTTGGGCCCCTTCAGCTTCCAGCCGGGAGAGATCGCCAAGATCCTGCTGACCATCTTCTTCGCCGGGTACCTGGTGAGCGCCCGCGACGCCCTCTCGCAGGCCGGCCCCAAGGTGCTGGGCCTGCGCTTCCCCCGCGTGCGCGACCTCGGTCCCATCCTCATGGTGTGGGGCCTGAGCATCCTCATCCTCGTCTTCGAGAAGGACCTCGGGTCCTCGCTGCTCTTCTTCGGCCTGTTCGTGGCCATGCTCTACGCGGCCACCCAGCGCCTCTCGTGGATCCTGCTGGGCCTGGGCATGTTCGCCGCCGGCGCGTTCACCGCCTGGCGGCTCTTCGGGCACGTGCAGCAGCGCGTCACCATGTGGCTCGACCCCTTCAGCCCGGAGGCGCTGGCCATCAGCGACCAGGTGCCGCTGGGCCTCATGGGGATGGCCAACGGCGGGCTCCTCGGCACCGGCCTGGGCCGTGGCCGGCCGGACCTCACCTACTTCGCCGAGAGCGACTTCATCGTGCCGTCCTTCGCCGAGGAGCTCGGCCTGGTCGGCTTCATGGCGATGATGGTGCTGTATGCCGTCCTCGTGCAGCGGGGGCTGCGCATCGCCCTGGGCTCCCGGGACGGCTTCGGCACCCTGCTGGCGGCAGGGCTGGCCTTCGCCGTGGCCCTGCAGGTCTTCGTGGTGGTCGGCGGCGTCACCCGCGTCATCCCGCTCACCGGCCTCACCACGCCCTTCCTCTCGGCCGGCGGGTCCTCCCTGCTGGCCAACTGGACCATCGTGGCCCTGCTGCTGCGCCTCTCCCACGACGCCCGTTCCCCCATCCCGCTGGGCGAGGACGAGGCACCCGACGACGACAGCCCGGCCGCGCGTGCCTCGGCCCTGGCCCGCAGCACCCGGGAGGTGGCCGCGTGAACCAGCCCATCCGACACCTCGCGTGGCTCGTCGCCCTGCTCTTCGGCGCCCTCCTCGTGGCGGGCAGCTGGATCCAGGTCGTGGACGCCAACCACCTGCGCGAGCTGCCCGGCAACCGGCGCACCATGCTCAACGACTTCGGCCGGGAGCGGGGCAAGATCCTCGTGGACGGCGAGCCCGTGGCCACCAGCGTGCCCGCGCAGGGGCAGGTGCCGTGGGTGCGCACCTACCCCCGGGCCGAGGAGTACGCCCACACCACCGGCTGGTTCTCGCTGGTGTACGGCAGCGGCGGCGGCCTCGAGGGGGCCGAGTCCTCCCTGCTGTCCGGCCGTGACGACTCCCTGTTCTACCGGCGCCTGCCCGACCTGCTGGCGGGCCGTGAGCCGGCCGGCGCCAGCATCGAGACCACGCTGGACGCGCGCGCCCAGCACGCCGCGGCCCAGGCCCTCGGGGACCGCCGCGGCGCCGCCGTCGCGATCGACCCGCGCACCGGCGACATCCTGGCGATGGTGAGCTCCCCCTCCTACGACCCGACCCGCCTCTCGCAGACGGACCTCGGTGCGGTGGAGAAGGCCTGGGTCGAGCTCAACGCCGACCCCGGCCGCCCCCTGTCCAACCGGGTGCTGCGCTCCACCTACCCGCCCGGGTCGGTCTTCAAGCTCGTCACCGCTGCGGCCGCCCTGGAGAAGGGCGTGGCCCAGCCGGACACACAGCTCGACGCCCCCGCCCGTTACACCCTGCCGGGCACCAGCACCAGCCTGCGCAACTTCGGTGGCAAGGAGTGCACGCAGGACCCCTCGGGCCGGCAGACGCTCGCCGACGCCCTGCGCGTCTCGTGCAACACCGCCTTCGCCGCCCTCGGCGTGCAGGTGGGTGCCGACGCCCTGCGGGAGCAGGCCGAGGCCTTCGGTGTGGGCCGGGAGCTGCGCGTTCCCATGCGCGCGGTGCCCAGCTCGTTCCCCGCCGACCCCAACGAGGCCGGCACGGCCCTCTCCGCGCTCGGCCAGCAGGACGTGCGCACCACGCCGCTGCAGGTCGCCCTCATCAGCGCCGCCATCGCCAACGGCGGCCAGGCCAAGGAGCCCCACCTCGTGCAGCAGATCCTGGACGACGACCTCGACGTCATCGACGAGCCGGGGCACGGTGACCTGGACCGTGCGGTCTCCCCCGAGACCGCGGACCGCCTGCGCGAGATGATGGTGCAGGTGGTGGAGTCCGGCACCGGCCGGGCCGCCGCCATCCCCGGCGTGCAGGTGGCGGGCAAGACCGGCACCGCCGAGTTCGACGACCCCGAGGGCCACGTCCACGCGTGGTTCACCGGGTTCGCCCCCGCCGACGACCCGCAGGTGGCCGTCGCCGTGGTGGTCGAGGACGTGGGCCGTTCGGCCTCGGGGGAGACTGGTACCGGTGGGTCCGTGGCCGCGCCCATCGCCCGTTCGATCATGGAGGAGGTGCTCGCCCGATGAGCAGGCACGGTTCCGGCGACCTCGTGGCAGGCCGCTACCGCCTCACCGAGCACATCGCCACCGGTGGCATGGGCGAGGTCTGGCAGGCCGACGACGAGGTGCTGCAGCGCCCCGTGGCCGTGAAGCTGCTGACCAAGGGCCTCAAGGACACCGAGGGCTTCGACGAGCGCTTCCGCTCCGAGGCGCGACACAGCGCCCAGCTGCACCACCACAACATCGCGGCCGTGCACGACTTCGGCGAGGACGACGACGGCGCCTGGCTGGTCATGGAGTACGTCCCCGGCCTCACCGTGGCGCAGATGATCCGTGACCGCGGCGCGCTGCCCCCCGAGGAGGTGGCCGACCTCATGACCCAGGCGGCCCGCGCCCTGGGGGCCGCCCACTCCGCCGGGGTGGTGCACCGCGACGTCAAGCCGGCCAACGTCATCGTGACCCCCTCGGGCGTGGCCAAGCTGACCGACTTCGGCATCTCCCGCGCCGTGGACTCCGCCGGCCTCACCCGCACCGGCGAGGTGATGGGCACCGCCCAGTACCTGGCACCGGAGCAGCTCATGGGCCGGGGCGCCTCCCCGGCCTCGGACCTGTACAGCCTGGGCGTGGTGGCCCACGAGATGCTCACCGGCGAGCGCCCGTACGAGCGGGAGTCCGTGGTGGCCACCGCGATGGCGCACGTCAACGAGCCCATCCCGCCGCTGCCGGCCTCCACCCCCGGTCCGCTGGCGGCCGTGGTCACCCGCCTCATGGCCAAGGACCCGGCCGACCGCCCGCAGGGTGCCCGGGAGCTGGTGGCCATGCTCACCAACCCCGATGCGGTGGCCGCCGCGCCCCCGCGCGTGGTCGGTCCCGACCCGGCCGACGAGGCGACCCGCCCGGTGGC
>NZ_KV824678.1:1435-1733 GCF_001816045.1 Kytococcus sp. HMSC28H12 | reverse complement strand
CCGGCGGGGCGGCCCCCGGCGGTGCGGAGGAGCCGGGAGCCGGCGGCGCGCTGGACCTCAACACCGCCGACCAGGCGGCCCTCGAGGAGCTGCCCGGCGTGGGCCCGGTGACGGCCGAGCACATCCTGGCCTGGCGTACCGAGCACGGCCGGTTCACCTCGGTGGACGAGCTCATGGAGGTCAGCGGCATCGGGGAGAAGACCCTGGAGACGCTGCGTCCCCACGTGAGCGTCGGATGAGCACGCGCGCCGACCTGCGCCTGCTCGTCCCCGCCCTGGTGGCCTGGGCCACCGGGGCC
>NZ_KV824678.1:0-1415 GCF_001816045.1 Kytococcus sp. HMSC28H12 | reverse complement strand
CCCGCCGCTCTGGCCTGGGGCGCCCCGCTGCGGTGGGCGGTCGTGGGGTGCTGTGCCCTGGTGGCGGTGCTCGGCCTCGTCCGTCTGCACCGGGGCGGGCCGAGGAGGCCGGTGCCCACCGCCGTCGCCACGGCCACGGCGGTGGTGACCGCGCTCGTGGTGGCGGCCTCCACACTGGCCCAGACGCAGCACGAGCAGGGCCTGGTCTCCCGGGCGGTGGCCGACGAGTCGGTGGTGACCGCCGAGGTGACCCTGGAGGCCGACGCCCGCCGGGTGGTGAGCGAGGGGCGTTTCGGCCGCAGCGAGCTGGTGCTCGTGCGGGCCCGGGCCCACCGCATCGTGCACCGGGGGCAGGAGTCGACGGCCGACGCCCCGCTGCTCGTCCTGGCGAAGCCGGGTCGGGGCTGGGACGGGCTCACCTGGCGCACGCGGCTCACGGTGAGCGGCCGCCTCGCGCCCTCGGAGCCGGGGGACGACGTGGTCGCGGTGCTCACCCCTGCCCGTGCCCCGCAGGACGTGGCGGCGCCCGGGGGAGGGTGGCGGGTGGCCGAGGGGCTGCGGGAGGGATTGCGGCAGGCGGTGGACCCGGTGTGGGCCGACGCCCGGGGACTCGTGCCCGGACTGGTGCTCGGCGACACCTCGCTCACGCCCGAGGACCTGACCCAGGCCATGACCGAGACCGGTATGACCCACCTCAGCGCGGTCAGCGGGTCCAACGTCGCCATCGTGGTGGGGGCCGTGCTGTGGGTGGCCGCCGGCGTGGGCCTGCCCCGGCGCGCCCGCCCGTGGGCCGCCGCGGCGGGCCTCGTGGCGTTCGTGGTGCTGGCCCGCCCGGAGCCGTCGGTGCTGCGCGCAGGGGTGATGGGTGCGGTCGGGCTGGTCGCCATGACCGCCTCCCGTCGGGCGGCGTCCTTCCCGGCGCTCGCGGCCAGCATGGTGGTGCTGCTCCTGTGGGACCCCTGGCTCGCGCGGTCGTACGGTTTCGCGCTCTCGGTGCTGGCCACCCTCGGGCTCGTGCTCTTCGTGAGGCCGTGGGCCGCGGCGCTGCGCAGGCGGTGGCCCCGCCTGCCCGAGCCGGTGGCGCAGGGGCTGGTCATCCCCGTGGCGGCTGCGGTCACCACCTCGCCGGTCGTGGCGATGCTGCAGGGGCAGGTGAGCGTCGTCGGCCTGCTCACCAACCTGCTCGCCGCCCCGCTCGTGGCGCCGGCCACGCTCGGTGGGGTGGTCGTGGTGCTCGTGCACCCCGTGTCGCCGCTGGTGGCCGGGTGGGCGGCCTGGGTGGCTGCGGTGCCGGCCCAGGTGATCGGCCTGACGGCGCGGTGGGGTGCCGCGGTGCCCTACGGCGCGGTGCCGTGGCCGTCCTCGGGGCCTGCCGCGCTCGGGATGGCGCTGCTCCTCGCGGCCGCGGTGCTGCT
>NZ_KV824677.1:0-5638 GCF_001816045.1 Kytococcus sp. HMSC28H12 | reverse complement strand
CACGTGGCCGCTGGCCGTGGCGGGCCTGGCCGACGCGACCATGCGCGAGCTGCACCGCATGCGCTACCTCTGGACGCAGCCGTCCCACCTGCGGCCCGGGACGCTCACTACAGAGGAAGGACTGGCGGCGAGCGCGTGGGAGGACGTGGTGGCGGGGGGCGGTGACGCCCGGCCGGGGTAGCCACTGATGCCTCTGCGCCTGGACGGCCGCCCCGCTTGCCACCCCACCCCGCCGGCCACGCTGGAACCCATGAGCCAGCACCCCCCAGAGCCCGCTCCGGCGGCGGCATGTTCCCGTTCCCCCACCGCTCGTGGCAGACCAAGGGCGGCTCCCGCGTGGTGGTCGGCGGCTGCTGCCTGCCCATCCCGCCCGGCTTCTGCGCCCTCGTGGCCGCCGGCGGCGCGATGTCCCACCACGTCATCACCAGCGGTACCGGCCCGGCCTGACGCGCCACGAGGGAGGTTGTCGGCCCCGTCGCCTACGGTGGCCGGTAAGACCGCCACCGCCGTCAGGAGAACCGGGCATGACCAGCCAGCACGGCGTGACCGACGCCGCCGTCATCGAGTACTTCGCACGGGTCCTGCAGCGAGGCCAACTCGATGAGGTGACCTTCGGCGACGACAGGTTCGTGGCCGTTCCCCGAGCCGACCTGCGTTTGGGCTGCCTGCCGCAGGAAAAGACCGACAAGCTGTTCTCCCGCAAGAAGACCAAGGCCCCGATCCCCGTGGTCGTCTCGCTCCTGTCGCTGCAGATCGGAGGCGGCAAGCACTCCGGCCTCGTGCTCCTGGCCGCCTCCCTCCGCCCCGACGGCACCCTCGACCCCGTGGTGGAGACGGGTAGCTCACCGTGGATCCCCGCCGAACGGCTGAACTCACCCCAGGTGACGGGCCGCGAGGTGATGCTGGGGGACCAGGAGGCCTTCTGGTCGGCCTTCCACGGGCCGTTGAGTGCCGAGGTCTCGCAGGTGGAGACCTTTGGCGATGCCGTGGACCTCGCCGATGCGTTGACCAAGGAGGTCACGGGCCTCGCGCCCCAGGAGTTCGCCACCCGCCGCTCCACCAGCCGGACGATGCTGGAGGCAGACACCTGCTACGTCATGGAGTTCGAGCGCATCAACGCCGCCCGTTCCCTGTTGGAGCTCTACGACCACATGCAGCGCACCGGGGAGCGCGGCCTGGCCTCCCGCCTCGTCCTGGGCGCCCCGGACAAGCACCACGAACGCGACATCCACGTGGGGGACGGCCTCCTCACGCGCGCACTCGCGGCCTGCGGATCCATGAGTGACGGGTTCCCCCTCACCCCCTCGCAACGACGCGCCGTCCACGGCTTTCTCACCGACGGCGACGGCGACGTCACAGCCGTCAGCGGACCACCCGGCACGGGCAAGACCACCATGCTGCAGGCCGTGGTGGCCTCGACCCTCACCCAACGAGCAATCGACGGGGAGCCGCCGCCCCTCATCGTGGGCACGTCCACCAACAACCAGGCCGTCACCAACATCATCGACGCCTTCGCCTCGGTGACCAAGGAGGAGCCCGGCCCGCTCGACCACCGGTGGCTGCCCCAGGCCCAGGACGGTGCAGCCGGTGACACCCCGATGACGTCACTGGCCGTCTACTGTCCGTCCAAGGCCAAGTGGAACGAGGCAGCCCGCAAGTACCTGGTAGAGGACGACCGCCGCGCCGGTGTCTACGCCGACCACAGCGATGAGGCGTACCTCGAGGCTGCACGCGATCGATTCGTGACCAAGGCGTTCGCGTACTTCGGCAGCGCCTCCGACGTTGCCGGGCTGCGGACGCTCCTCCACGAGGCGCTCTGCGAGGTGGACGAGACGCGCCGGCGGCTCCTGGCCACCATAGCCACCGAGGGCCCCGGCACCCGTTACGCCGACCTCTGCCAACGCGTCCTGACGAACCCGCTGCTGTCCGGCCTCGAGCACCTCACCGAGCTACCCATGTGCCGGGACCTGGAGTCCCTCGACGCGGAACTCGATCGAACCCTGCGGTACGCCGCCTTCTGGCTGGCCGTGCACTACTACGAGGCGTACTGGTTGGAGGCGGAGTTCCTGTCCTCGGACGAGCGGTGGAAGAACACCCGGCGCACCATGGACACCTACTGGTCCCAGGCACCGGCGCTCACCCCGTGCTTCGTGATGACGGCCTACCAGGTGCCCAAGTACTTCGCGCTCTATGCCAAGACGGGTGAACCGCGACCGTTCGACATCGGGCGCATCGACCTGCTGATCGTGGACGAGGCCGGGCAGGTGGACACCCCCGTGGGCCTCCCACCCTTCGCACTGGCCAAGCGCGCCCTGGTGGTGGGTGACACCAAGCAGTTGGCACCCGTGTGGTCCCTGGACGACGTGACCGACCAAGAGGTGGCCGGCAGCACCGGCGTCTCGGCCGAGGACTGGGACCGCCTGCTGAAGCCACGTGGCCTGACCTGTTCCCAACCATCCAGCCTCATGGCAGCCGCGAGCAACGCCTCACGGTGGGTGTACGGCGAGGTCTCCGCACCGCAGCCGGGCCTGTTCCTCGCCGAGCACTTCCGGTGCCACCCACGGATCATCGGGTTGTGCAACGAGCTGCTCTACGACGGGTTGCTCAACCCACGGCGCAAGGAGGAGCAGTCGCCCTTGCACGGGGTGGCCGAGCCCTTCCAGTTCCGGGAGGTGCCTGACTCAAGCGACAAGCGGGAGGGGACGAGCCGCAAGAACGTGGCCGAGGCTGGAGCCATCGCTCGCTGGGTGGTGGACAACTTCGACGCCTTGCACGAGGTCTACATCGACCGCCAGGAGGACCCCAACAAGCGGCCCAAGCCGGAGGAGATCATCGGCGTGGTGACGCCGTTCAGCGCCCAGGCGCGCGCCGTGAGAACTGCTCTGCGCCAGGCGACACAGTCGCTGCCGGTCGGATCACACATCCCGTCCGGCCTGCCAGAGGCTCTGACCGTGGGCACGGCCCACCGGCTGCAGGGGGCCGAGCGGCCGGTGATCCTCTTCTCTGCGGTCTACGGGCAGAGCGAGGGGACGGCCAGCTTCATCGACGGCAACCCTGAGCTGCTCAACGTCGCCGTGTCCCGCGCCAAGGACCTGCTGGTCGTCTTCGGCGCCGAACGGCGGTGGAACAACGGTCCGGCCTTCAGCCTGATCTCCCAGTACGCCACGCGGACCACGCTCGACATCGGGGAAGAGCCCGAGCCCCCGGCGGAGCCGCAGCCGCTGGTTCCCACCCCGGCACCGACGCCGACCTACACCGTGGCCCAGCCTGCCGACCTGCCGATCCGCGAAAAGGTCTCTGAGCCGGTGACCACCTCCACGGGCGGCTCCACCCGGATGACCTTTGCCACCCTGCGGGAGGCCAACCCCGCGCCAGAGCCCGGTTCAACGTCCCCGACAGCACCTGGGGGCGAGGCCGAGGACCGGGGCGAGGCGCTTCCCGTGTCAGGCCTGCTCAAGCAGTGGGCGTCCTCCGGCCACCTCCTTCCGGAAGACAGCGGCCTCACAGCGGCAGCCTTCAACCTGCGGCTGCACACGGCGGGCATCCTCGCCGGCGAGCCGGGGGCCTGGACCGTCACGGCGGCCGGGGAGATGGTCGGTGTCACCACCGAGCCGCGGACCGGGAGAGACGGCTCGCCCTACGACGTCATCCTGTACGGACCCCAAGCCCAGGAGGGGCTGCTGCGGCTGTACCGGGCAGGACGGATCTGACGACCGCTGGCGCAAAGTGCAGACCTGCACATCCCAGCCTGGGGCTGCTACTTTTTGCGCAGGAAAAGTAGCACGCCTGAGTCGAGGTCGCTCCCATGACACTTTTCAACCCCACACCCGCCGAGAAGGCCGTGACCCAGGCGATCGCAGAGCTCCGGGCTGGGCGTCCGGCCTCGGAGAGCCGCCACCTTGATCTGAAGTCGGCCACCACCCGTCACGGCGCCCCCGTGCCCGACCCAGCGCGTGATCCTGCGCTGGTACGCCAGCTGGCCCCAGAGGTCGCCTGCATGGCCAACACACCCGGCGGAGGGGCCCTGGTCCTCGGAGTCGGGGACGACAACACCCTTGAGGGCACGACGGCCCACGCCGAGTGGCTCCGCCGCGAGATCTACACCCAGCTGCAGAGTCGAGTCACCTGTGACGTGCGCGAGGTCTTCGTCCACGAGCACCGTCTCCTGGTGCTCCTGGTCCCGGAGGCGGTGGAACCCGTCAAAGTCAAGGGACGAATCCAGTGGCGCATCGACGACGGGTGCCACGAGGTGGACGCCAGCACATGGCGTGCGCGCATGGACCACGCGCGACGAGTGGACTGGTCCGCGCGATCGAGCCAGCTGCCCACGTCTCGTGTTCGCCCCAGCGGAATGGCAGCGGTTCGCACCTTCCTGGAGGACACGCGCGAGACCGCCGCCAGAGACCTGGCTCAGCTGCCCGACGAGGACCTCCTCCGCCGCCTCAACGCCGTGGACGTGGACGGATTCCTCACGAACGCCGCAGCCCTCCTGTTCGTGGGCTGGGGCCCGGAGCACAACATGCTCGACTACATCCGCCGGGACCACGCGGGTGGAGACAGCCGCGAGCGCCTCCACCGCACGGGCCTGTCCCTCGCGGAAGAGCTCCAGGAGGTCCTCCGCACCTGCCGCTCGTTCAATCCCCTGAGGCACACGGGTGACGGCCCCGCTGTCGGCCAGGTGCGCGAGATCCCCGAGCGGCCCCTCCGTGAGGCCATCATCAACGGTGTCGCCCATCGCGACTGGGCCATCCAGCAACCCACCACGATCGAGCACGTCGGAGCCACGCTCCAGGTGACCAGTCCGGGTGGATTCATGCCCGGCATCACACCCGACAACGTCATCCACCAGCCGTCGACCTCCCGCAACACAGCACTCACCGAACTTCTGGCCGCCATCCGAGTGGCAGAGAGGGAGGGCATCGGCATCGACCGCATGTACCAGGACATGCTGTCCCACGGCCACCCCGAACCCAGCCTCCAGGAGCTCGCCACGGGCGCGGTGCGCACGCGGCTTGTCGCGAACGTCAGTGACCAGGGGTGGTTGGAGTGGCTCCACCTGATGGACCAGTCATGGGCGGTCCTGGATCTCGACACCCTGATGACCCTCCGGCAACTCGTGACGCGAGGGTGGACTGATCACCTGCGACTCGCCCCCTACGTGCAACGGCCTCCAGGGGAGACGATCCCGCTGTTGCAGCGCGTCGCCGAGCTCACCATGGGCGGCGATGCCGTGACCACGATGCTGAGCAGCACCCCCGCGGGTGGGACGCCGGCAATGACGCTGAGCAAGGGGGCACTCCGCGCCTTGGCGCACGCGGACAGCCGAAGTGCCTACCCCGTCGAACGATCGACGCGCCCCACGCTGGCACTCGACTTCGCCCGGAGCCGTGGCCGGATCAGCAGCTCCGAGTTGGGCGAGATGACCGGGATCGCCAGCCAGACTGCTGGGCGGGTCCTCCGTGACCTCGAGGAACAGGGTGAACTCCTGCCGAGCCGGGCCAACCGCCGAGGTGCGGGCTTCCACTACCTGCCCGCTCCACCTCGCGAGGACTCCCACGCCTGACTCCGCCACCTACCATGCCCCCCCATGGAGACCCTCACCAAGACCGCCAACTCCCTGCTCCGCGGCACCGAGGAC
>NZ_KV824676.1:0-8777 GCF_001816045.1 Kytococcus sp. HMSC28H12 | reverse complement strand
CACGGCGGTGCCGGCGCCCGTGTCCGGACGTGCGTCTGCCAGCCGTCCCGCGCGGCTCGACGGACCGGCCGCGGTCGCGGCCGGGCGCTGGCAGGTCTTCGGACTCACGGGCGTCCTCGTCACCGAGGCGTCCGGCAGGTGCCGGACGGGTGCCTACTGGCCGTCGCTTCCCAGGTGCTGGCTGCACCCAGTGCTGTGTGACGGCGGTCGTTCCCGAATACCGCTGCGGGGCAGTCCCGGACTCGCACCGGGTTCCCTCTTGCCTCTCCCTGGGGCTCGGTCGCCGGGCGCCCTGCCGCGCAGTGGTGCTGCGCGGCGGTGGCGTGCTGTGAAGCTGCACGTCCGGGCCGTTGGCCGTGCCGGGGAGAACCAGCACCCGCACCATATACGGGGCCTGTGGCGCGGCGCCACCCCCACATGTTGTGTCCGGCCGGGTTCGGTGGCATGGCGCGGAGAACCGGCGGCGACCCGGGGCCCCGGCGAGGCGGCCTGGGAGGGGTGGCCCGGGCACCTCGAGACGTCCACGAATGGTCATGTCGACTGTCGAGATGACCATGCGTGGCTGTCTCGACGGTGACGCATGACCCTCCCGTGTAACGCTTCGGCCGCCAGGGCGACCACCTCGTCACACGCCCGCGAGCCCAGCAATCACTTCCTCACACACACGCCACCGGCTCACGTCTTCCTGGTGACGCCGTGACCACCGCTGCAGTCAGGCCCTGGCACGGCGTTGCCACACCAGGGTCCCCACGATGACGGCCACGCACACCCCTGCCACCGCCAGTGACACCGCCGTCACGAGCAGGTAGTTCTCGGTGGTGTACTCCGCCGTGCCGCCCACGTAGGCGAAGAGGTAGGCAGCCGCCACACCGATCGGCACCGCCAGGGCCACGGGCAGGAGGGTCGCCACGACCGTGGTGCGCGCCGCCTCATCGGGATGCAGCCCGGCCCGCTCCAGGGCGCGATGCTCCCCGGTGGTCTCGATGGCCCGGTCACCCAGCACGCGCAACATGCCCAACAGGAGCAGGAGTGATGCCGCGAGGACGCCGGTACGCATCCAGTCCGTTCCGGGGTGCTGGAAGTCCGTGTCTGGCCCAAGCTTCTGCATGAGGACCGGCTCGGTGGACCCCTGGAAGAGACGCAGAGCATCGGCCCCGTTCCAGTCCAGCGGACCGCTGACCAGAACGTAGTCGGACGGCGCGTGACGCGTGGGATCCCCGATCAGAACCTCGCTGACCCGGGCAACGGCGCGAGCGCCGTCCGTCCCCACCCCGCCGCACTGCTTGGCCGGCACCTGCGTGCCGAAGAAGTCCTCGGCGGCGGCACAGTCACGGAACACCACGGCCCCGCCGGTGCCCTGGCGGTTCGGCTCCACCCGCCCACCGGCCTGCTCGGCCCTCTCCTGGAGCGTGCCGACGAACCCCTCGGGCGCATCAGCCCAGTAGGCCGTCCAGACCTTCGCCGAGCCGCCTGACTCCGCGAACGCCGGGCCACCGCCCGTTCCTTCATAGAGAGAGACCTCCGAGCCGATGATGAACACCAGGATCCCCACGAAGGCACCCGCGCGGGCCAGCCGTGCCGAGCCACCGCCCAGACGCTTGGCGGCGAGCCAGCGAGTGGGGTTGCCGGAGCGGGCGAACAGCCCGGACACCCATCGAGCGAGCACGGGAAGCCCCAGGGGCAGTCCCGCGATCACCAGCACGGCGCCCACCATCAGCAGCTGCATCGACAGGTCCGCGTTCTTCTGGCCCAGCAACTCTGGCAGGGGGACCGCCAGGCCCAGGCACACGAAGGCGGCGATGAGGGGCAGGATCGCCCAGTCCCCCCATCGCACCCCAGAACGGCGCACCTGGGGCACCACCCTGGCCGTGGTGGCCCAGAGGACGGCCACCCCGACCGTCAGGGGGATGACCACCGCCGGCATCCACCAACTGCCCCGCGCGGCCGGGAGGAGCACCGCATCGTTGCCGGGCCAGCTGGTCCGCCAGCTCAAGATCAGGAGCCAGGCAAGGGCCCCCGATACGGCTCCGAGCAACGCCAGGACGCCCGTCTCCAACACGACCACCCGGCGGATCGATGCCGCGCTGACTCCCAGCCGCCACAGGCGCTCGGCACGTTCCCGGGTGACCCCACCCACGGCACGCGCCGCTGTCCCCAGCAGGAGAAGTGCTGGTAGAAAAACCAGCGCGAGGACGGACACCGCGCCGGGGACACCGGCCGGCGCATCCAATGTGGTCTCGACGTAGCCCACCCGCGCCTCGCCCGGGCCGTAGCCCGAGATGCGCTTGACGAAGTCCTGGTCCAGCTTCTGACCCTCGGGTGGGCGGGCGATGGCGTAGCCCTCACTGCGTGAGATCAGGAAGTCGTCCCCGATGGTGCCGCCCTCACCCGTGCCCGCGTCACTCGGGCGCAGCCCGAGGTCCTCGGCGGTCAGACCGTGCCGCGCGAGCCCCGGGGAGATGACTGCCTCCCCCGGGGCGGGGAGGCGATCCAGCCCCGGGGGCACCAACGACGGATCGTTCTCATGGCCGGGGTCGGGGCTGATCCACTGGATGGGGATCTGACCCAACCCCTCAGGCAGGATGGGCATGGACTTTCCCCAGTCGGCGACGGCTGTTCCGCCGACGTTCGGCCGTCGCGCATCCAGGTGGTCGTCGACCACCAGCAGGTGTGCGGCCATCATCGCGGTCACCAGGAGGGCGACGGTGGCCACCGCCGCGGAGAAGACGATGCTCACCTGGCGCCAGCGCTGCCGCGGGTTCGCGCTCAACGCGAGGCCGCGGGCGAGTCGCCACGCCGGAGCCCAGCCGCCCCTCATCGGTGATCACGCAGGTCGATGACGGTGTCACAGGCTGCCGCGACAGCCGGGTCGTGCGTGGCGATGAGGGCACCCACCCCCGTGTCGTGAACGCGTTCGCCCAGAAGGCTGATGATGTCGGCCGCCGTGTCCTGGTCGAGGCTGGCCGTGGGCTCGTCCGCCACCAGCAGGACGGCGGACGGCCGCACCAGCGCACGGGCGATGGACACCCGCTGTGCCTGACCACCCGAGATCTGGTCGACCGGCTTGTCCACGTGGTCGGTGAGACCCACTGCAGCCAGTGAGTCAGACGCCATCGAGAGGGCCTTCGAGCGCGGCACACCGTCGAAGAGCAGGGTCACGGCGACGTTCTCCGCCACGCTCAACTCGGGCAGCAGGCCCGCGTCCTGGTACGCCACCCCCATCAGCTCGCGGCGGAGGCGGGCGCGCCGGGAGGGGCGGGCGCGCGACAGGTCGTTCCCGTCCACCGCGACCGATCCGCGCGTGGGCCGCTGCATACCCACCGCACACGCCAGGATGCTGCTCTTGCCGGAACCACTGGGGCCCATGAGCGCGACGGACTGCCCGCGTTCCACGATGAGGGAGAAGTCCTCGATGACGGTTCGGTCATAGGTCACGCCGAGATGCTCGATGGCCAGCGCGGGCTCGTGCTTCATGGTCGCCTTTCTACACAGTGGTGGTGGGTGGGCCGGCCACGCCAGCCCACCCACCATGAGAGTTCTGTCAGTTCTTCCAGACGCGCTTCGGCTCGACCCAGCCACCGCACTGGTCGAAGATCATGAGCCTGCAGGACCGGAACTCCTCAACAGAACTCGTCTGGGTCAGGTGCTCGCACGAACCACCCTTCGAATCGCGCGCTCGCGCGGTCCAGGTGCCCATTCGCGCCTGCACCTCCATCTCGTGGCCGTCGTCCAAGGTGTCGCAGACGTAGACGTGCCGATTCCAGTCGGAACTGGACGCGTTCTTCGCGTGGCCTCCGGTGGTCCGGCTCTCTGCCACCTCCCAGGCGGCAGAGGCCGAGCCCACCATCAGTCCGGAGGCGAGCAGGGTCGCAACGACGATCTTCTTCATGGATTTCTCCCCGTGTGTGTGGTCACCCCCCGACGTGGAGGACACCACCTATCCAGCCTCGCCGTGTGTGTGTCAAGGAGCAGGAGGGCGATTCAGCCATGGTGGACGACGCCCGACAGCCGGTTGACAGCAGACCAACAGTGTCGCCCTGCGAGGCGGGACCCGCAGGCCCCCGGGTCACTCCGTCCGGCGGGGCACGGTGAGCGCGGCGCCCACGAGGGCCACCGCCGCGAAGGCGAGCAGCACCCCCATCGGGCGCCAGAGGTCGGCCCCGAGGGAGGTGTGGTCGCGCACGTGCTGCACGGCGTCCACCGCGTAGCTGAGCGGCAGCACGTCGCTCACCAGCTCCAGCGCGCGGGGCAGCCGGTCGCGCGGCACGAGCAGCCCGCAGAGCAGGAACTGCGGCAGCACGAAGGCCGGCATGAACTGCACCGCCTGGAACTCCGTGCGCGCGAACGCGCTGGCCAGCAGGCCGAGGGCCGTGCCGAGGAAGGACGAGACCAGGGCCACGAGCACCAGCGCCCACCACGGACCGGCCACCTCCAGCCCGACCCACCGGGCCACCAGCGAGGTGGCCGCGATCTGCAGGACGGTCATCACCGTGAAGGCCAGGGCGTACCCGCCCAACAGGTCCACCCGTGCCATCGGCGTGGTGAGCAGGCGCTCCAGGGTTCCGGACTGCCGCTCCCGCAGGGTGGCGACGGAGGTGACGATGAACATCACCACGAAGGGGAAGACCGGCAGCAGCACCGGGCCGATGCGGTCGTAGGCGCCGGAGAAGTCGAAGACCCAGCCGAGCAGGGCCAACAGGGCGGCCGGCACCACCACCAGCAGGGCCACGGTGCGGGGGTCGCCGGCCAGCTGGCGCAGCACGCGCACGGCCGTGGCCAGGGTGCGGCGGGGGCTCATCGGGTCTCCTCCGGGGTGTGGTCGGCGCCCTGCTCCACCAGGCGCAGGAAGGCCTCCTCGGCATCGGACGCACCGGTGCGGGCCAGCAGCTCGGCCGGCGTGAGGCCGGCCAGCACGCGCCCCTCGCGCAGCAGCACGAGGTGGTCGCAACGGGTGGCCTCGTCCATGACGTGACTGCTCACCAACAGGGTGCGCCCCTCGCCGGCGAGGCGGTCGAAGAGCTCCCACAGCGAGCGCCGCAGCACCGGGTCCAGGCCCACCGTCGGCTCGTCGAGCACGAGGAGCTGCGGGTCGGCCACCAGGGCTGCAGCCAGCGACACCCGGGAGGCCTGGCCTCCGGAGAGCGACGAGACGCGGGCGTCGGCGCGGGAGGTGAGGTCGACCTGCGCCAGGGTCCGCTCCACCGCATCGCGCGCGGCGGCCCCGGAGAGCCCCGCCATCGCGGCGAAGTAGCGCAGGTTGGCGCGCACCGGGAGGTCGGCGTACACCGCGGGCGACTGGGTGACGTACCCGACGCGGGCCCGGTTGGCCGGCGACCCGGCGGGCTCCCCGAGCACGGTCACCTCGCCGGCGGTCACCCTCTGCACGCCCACCACGGCGCGGATGAACGTGGACTTGCCGCTGCCCGAGGGGCCCAGCAGCCCGGTGACCCGCCCGGCGGGCAGTTCCAGGTCGATGCCGGGCAGCACCTCACGCCCGTCGCGCACCACCCGCAGCCCGCGGACGGTGACGGCCGGGGCGGCGGCGGGTTCCCCCGCTTCGACCGGGCGCGGGGAGGGCTTGGTCAGGCGCGAGGCGGACATCAGGCCCCCACGTGCTCGTGCCCGTGGCCGCCGGTGCGGTGGTGGCCCACCACCACGAGCAGCAGCCCGAGTGCCAGCCAGCCGGCCAGCACCAGCCACGGCTGCAGCGTGGACGCGTCGGGGAAGTAGGCCAGGTCGCGCACCAGGGTGCCGGTGGCGCCGGGCACGAAGAACTGCCCGATGGCGCCCCACGCGCCGGGCAGGAACTCGGCCGGGGCCTGCGCGCCGGAGATCGGGTTGCCGATGAGCATGGTCAGCAGCGCACCGATGCCGATGCCGGGGGCGCCGATGGCGCTGTGCAGCCCCACGATGAGGGCCACCGTGGCACCCAGGCTCAGCGCGATGGAGGCCCACAGCGCGAGCCCCGGGGCGGGCAGGAGGTTGAACCACCAGTCGAGCACGGCCACCATCGCCAGGCCGCCGAGCGCGGCGTAGGCGAGCACGCCGACCATCCGACGCCAGGTGCCGCGCAGGGTGTTGGAGAGCAGCACACCGCCGAGGATGCCGCCGATGGTGAGCGGCAGGGAGGCCACGGCCAGGCCGGCACCGCGGGGGTCGTCCTCGGTGAGGGGCACGACGTCGGTCACCTGCGGGCCGGCGAGCGCCTGCTCCAGCACGGCGGCCTTGTTCTGGGCCGGCACCTGCTGGGCCACCTGCTGCGCGACGGCGGTGTTCATGCCCTGCCCGGCGGAGGTGAGCATCTGGGCCACCGAGGCGTTGGCCGCGCCGGCGGTGAGCACCTCGAGGCGGTCGGTGGGGGCCTTCGGCGCGACGAACGCGCCGTAGAGCTCGCGCTCCCGGATACCCTGCACGGCGGCCTCGCGGGAGTCGACGCGCTGCAGGTCGAAGGGCACCTGGCCGCCCGTGCGCTCGGCCTGCTGCTCCATGCCGGCCTGGATGCGGTCGGCGGTGGCCTGGTCGCCCACGACGGCGACCGGCAGGTCCTTGGGGGTGGAGGTGACGGTGGGCCACAGGAAGGCCAGCAGCACCAGCGTGACGACGGTGGCGGCGATGGCCGCCATGCGCAGGGCCGCGCCCCAGGGGCTGCGGCGGTCGACCTTCTCGTAGGTCGGGGTGGGGTGCTCGGCGCGCTCGGGCGCGGTGAGGCTGGTGGACGGTGCCATGGGGGAGTCCCTTCACAAGAAGAACGATCGTTCGCCAGCGTAGGACCGCGGCACCCCGAGCGCAAAAAGAACGACCGCTCTGTAAGGTGTCTCACATGCCCCGCCTCACCCCCCAGCGCCGCGAGGCGCAGCGCCAGCGCATCGTCGACGCCGCCCGCACCGCCATGCTCCGCGACGGATTGCAGGCCACGTCGATGGCCCGCGTCATCGAGGAGTCGGGCCTCTCGGCCGGTGCCATCTACGGCTACTTCGCCAGCAAGGACGAGCTGGTGGTGGCCGTGGCCGTGGAGGTGATCCGCACCCGGCTGGCGAGCATGGCCGCCCTCGCCGAGGAGCGCCCTGTGCCCCACCCCGCCGCCGCGCTGGGCGCCTTCGTCGGCCAGCTGCCCCAGGGGCGCGAGGCCGCCCTGGTGCTGGACATCTGGGCCTCGACCGCGCACCACGAGGCGCTGCGCGAGCGCACCGGCGCGGTGTTCGCCGAGGTGAGCCAGGGGGCGCTGACCTACCTCGAGGCGTGGTTCACCCACGGGCGCGGCCTGACCCCCGCGGCGGCCGCCACCGAGGCCCGCCGGGCCCTGCCGGCGCTGCTCGCCCTGGGGCAGGGCTTCATCGTGCAGAGCACCCTGCTGGGCACCCCGTCCCCCGAGGACTTCCGCGCCGCCGTGGAGGCCCTCTGGCCGACCCCGGAGGAGACCCCCGATGGTGAGTGACCGCGAGTTCAGCCGGGCGTGGGACGCCGTGGTGGAGGACCCCGACGCCGGCACCGAGCAGCTGGAGCCCACCGCCGCCGAGGCCCTGCCCCGCAACGGCCTGCGCATCCTGGGGGCCACCTCGCTGCTCAACGCCGCCGACCAGCTGGTGCACGCCCCCACCGTGCTCACCTGGGCCCTCACCGGCCTCGGTGCGCCGGGGTGGACCGTCGGCCTGCTCGTGCCGGTGCGCGAGTCCGGGTCGATGCTGCCGCAGGCCGCGCTCACGCCGTGGGTGGTCTCGCACCGGCGGCGCCACGGGCTGGTGGCCGTCGGGGGCCTCGCGCAGGCGGTGGGCGCGGCCGGCATCGCGCTGGCACTGGCCCTGCTCACCGGGCTGGGCGCCGGGCTCGGCGTGCTGGCCGGTCTGGCGGTACTGGCCAGCGGGCGCGCCCTGACCTCGCTGGCGAGCAAGGACACCCAGGGGCGCACCGTGCCCAAGGGGCAGCGCGGGCAGCTCACCGGCACCGCCACCGTGGTGGCCGGCGCCCTGGCGCTCACGGTGGGCGTGGGGCTGCGCCTGGCCGGCGAGGGCACCTCGCCGCAACACCTGGCCTGGCTGGCGGCCGGCGCGGCGCTGCTGTTCGTGGGCACGGCGGTGCTGTGGAACCGGGTGGAGGAGCCGGCCGGTGACACCCGGGAGGCCGACACCCCGGTGAGCCCGTGGGCGCTGTGGCGCGACGCGCCGGACTTCCGGGCCTTCGTCACCGTTCGCGCCCTGCTGCTGGTGACCGCCCTGACACCCACCTTCCTGGTGGCCGCGGCCGCCACGCAGGGCACCACTCCCCTGACCGGGCTGGCTCCCTTCGTGCTGGGCACCGGCCTGGCCTCGCTCGTGGGCGGGCGGCTGGTGGGGCGCGCGGCAGACCGCTCCAGCCGGCGCCTCATGGCCGTGGCCTCCGGGGCGGCCACCGCGGTGGTGCTGGTGGTGCTGCTGCTGGCCGCCGTGCTGCCCCCGGGGCCGATGGCGTGGGTGCTGCCGGTGGCCTACTTCCTGGTGACGCTGGCCCACACCGGGGTGCGCACCGGCCGCAAGACCTACCTGGTGGACATGGCCGCGGGCGACACCCGCACCGCCTACACCGCAGCGGGCAACACGATCATCGGGGTGGTGCTGCTGGCCGCCGGCGCGGTGGCCGGCGCCCTGGCCACAGTGACGCCCTGGTGGCCGCTGGCCTTCCTGGCGGCGCTGGGCGTGCTGGGATCGGCGCTCGGGCTGCGGCTGCCGGAGGTGTCGCGCGGCTGAGGCGCCCGGCGGGGGCCCACCACCAATTCCGCACCGGTGCTGAACTCGACTGTCGAG
>NZ_KV824675.1:0-846 GCF_001816045.1 Kytococcus sp. HMSC28H12 | reverse complement strand
TCAGGGACCCGCTCTGGTGGCCTCAGGAAAGGCCAGTCCCCATGCGAGTTCCTCGGGGGCCTTTCGGAATTCCTCTCCCGCTGATGCCGGGGCCTAAGACCTTGTGTGAACTCAGGGCCGGAACCTGAGGATTCCTCTCCAGTGCTGACATGGATCTTGGGGTACTTCTGGAGTCTCCCCAGGGGAGTCAGTCCTCGTCTCGAATGCGGGCATGCACTTGCGCTTTCCTCCAGAGCGGTAGCAGCAGTGTCACGCAGTCCGCCCCGTGGATCAAAGCATCTATGGTTTTCCCTCGTGTCTTTCCCACGAGGCTTTCCCACGAGGCTTTCCCACAGGGCTGTCCCACGTGCACACGTGGTGGGAGTCGATCCTCGGCTTGAACGTCAAGGCAGTGCAGGGAAAACAGGTTCCTCTGGAATGGACTGACACATCTGGGGGACTCTTGGAATGGTGGCACGACCCTGGAGTTCCTCTCGCCTTTCCTGTGGAGAGCGCCTCCTCTTGAGATGCGACGGGAACGCCGGGAATTCTTTCCCTACGAAACAGGGAAAGGATCCCTCATCTCGAGCTCGGAGGCGGAAACGGGGCTCCCCTGGATGTGTTCGGGACCCTCGTGCTTCCTCTCGAGTGGAGACGGGTGTGTCGGGAACTTCTTGAGTTGCAGAAAGGGTGTGAAGGACCCTTTGGAAGTTCCAGGGGTTAGATGTGATTAGCCTCGAGAAGCCTCAGCGGAAATGGGCCTCATCTCGCCTGGAGGGCAAAACCTCCTGGATTTTCTCGAGTTGCGGCAGGTGCTCTCGACTTACGACGGGGCCCTCAGGGACCCGCTCTGGTGGCCTCAGGAAA
>NZ_KV824674.1:0-817 GCF_001816045.1 Kytococcus sp. HMSC28H12 | reverse complement strand
GATGAGCGGGCGGCGCGCGGTCGTCATCGGCGCCGGGGTGGCCGGGCTGGCCACCGCCGGACTGCTGGCCCGCGACGGGTACGAGGTCACCGTGCTGGAGCGCCGCGCCGTGACCGGCGGCCGCGCCGGCTCGTGGGAGGCCACCACCCCGGCGGGCACCTGGCGCTTCGACACCGGCCCGTCCTGGTACCTCATGCCCGAGGTGTTCGAGCACTTCTTCGCGCTCATGGGCACCTCGGTGGCCGACCGGGTGCCGCTGGTGGACCTGGACCCGGCCTACCGGGTGTTCGGCCAGGGCCACGCGGCGGCGCTGGAGGTACGCACCGGGCGCGCGGAGGCCGAGGCGCTGTTCGAGGCGGTGGAGCCCGGCGCGGGCGCCGCGCTGGGGCGCTACCTGGACTCAGCGCGGAGCAGCTACGAGCTGGCGCTGGCGCACTTCCTCTACACGACCTTCCGGCGGGTGCCGCTGGCCACGGTGCGGGCCGTGCTGCCCCGGCTGGGCGTGCTGGCGCGGCTGCTGGGCGAGTCTCTGCACCGGCGGGTCGCGCGGACGGTGCACGACACCCGGCTGCGGCAGGTGCTGGGCTACCCGGCGGTCTTCCTGGCGGCCACGCCACGCACGGCGCCGAGCCTGTACCACCTCATGAGCCACATGGACCTGGCCGACGGTGTCCGCTACCCGATGGGGGGCTTCGCCGCGCTGGTGCGGGCCGTCCAGGACGTGGCGGTGGAGGCCGGCGCGCGGATCCGCACCGGCTGCGAGGTGGTGGAGGTGACCACCGACGAGGCGGGGGCCGGGCGGTCGCGCCGCGGGCCG
>NZ_KV824673.1:0-594 GCF_001816045.1 Kytococcus sp. HMSC28H12 | reverse complement strand
AGCTACCTGCCCTCGCTCGTGGCCGCGGGTGCGGTGCCGGTGCTGGTGGTGGCGGCGCTGGCGTGGGTGGACCTGTCCAGCGCCGTGGTGGTGCTGCTGACGCTGCCGCTGCTGCCGGTGTTCGCGGCCCTCATCGGGCAGGCCACGGCCGCCGAGACCGACCGCCGCTGGCGCGCCCTGGACGCCCTGGCCGGGCACTTCCTGGACGTGATGCGCGGGCTGCCCACGCTGGTGGCCCTGGGCCGGGCGGAGCGGCAGGTGCGCAGCATCGAGGAGGTGGGGCAGGCCCACCGGCGGGCCACGGTGCGCACGCTGCGCACGGCCTTCCTCACCACGGCGGCCATGGAGCTGCTCTCCACCATCTCGGTGGCCATCGTGGCCGTGTTCGTGGGGCTGCGGCTGGCGCACGGCGAGCTGGGTCTGATGGTGGGACTGGCCGCCATCCTGCTGGCGCCGGAGGCGTACTGGCCGGTGCGGCGCGTGGGGGCGGACTTCCACAGCGCGGCCGACGGGGCGCAGACGCTGGAGGAGGTGCTTCCGCTGCTCGAGGGGGACGCGGCCGGGCGCGCGCCGGCGGCCGGGGGTGCGCGCGAC
>NZ_KV824672.1:0-1193 GCF_001816045.1 Kytococcus sp. HMSC28H12 | reverse complement strand
AGGGGCCGCACCCGGGTGGGTGCGGCCCCTCGCGTGCCTGATGGCGTGTCCGGCGGCTCAGGCCTTCTTGGGCAGGTAGCGTCGCAGCACCTCCGGCACCGGGTGGTCGCCGGCCAGGATGGCGTAGGGGCGCCCGTTGTGGGCCAGGTCGATCTGCAGGCGCATCTCGGCCTCCTCCCACATGCGGCCCAGGCGTGCGTCCTGCAGCGGCAGCAGGTCGGTGACGTGGCTGCCGGGCATGAGGGTGATCTCCCCCATCACCACGCCCTGCGGGGTGCCGTACAGGTCCACGCGCACGAACGGCAGCGGCACCGCCCGGGAGAGCACCTTCGCGGCCTCGAGCATCTCCGGCAGCAGCGGGCTCAGCGGCACGTCACGGCGCGAGGCCCCGGTGCGCATCTCGATGTCCTGCCCCTCGCCGTCCACGTAGCGGAACTCCTGGGCGTCCATCCAGCCCTCGGCGCCGCGGTGCATCGGGGCGTGGCGGGTGAAGGCGAAGCCCACCTCGCCGTAGAACGAGAAGAACTTGTAGTCCATGGGCAGGCCGGCCCCGCCCACGTCGGAGACGAGCAGCTCCTCGGCGAACCAGGGGCGGGAGAGCTTCTTGTCCGTGGTGAGGTTGTGGATGATCTCCGCGCCGGTCAGGCGGCGGCGGGTCTCGTCGGCCACCTCGTAGGTGTCGGCCAGCCCGGGCACGCGCCGCACCGGGTAGACCCCGCGCGAGCCGGCGCCGCCGTTGGACTTGAGCACGAACTCGTCCGGCAGGCCCGCCAGGTCGATCGCCTCGGGGGTGCGCCACACGGCGTGGACGTGCGGCGGACGCACCCCGTGGCTGGCAGCCAGGGCGAAGTTCTCGAGCTTCTTGGGGATCTGGCGGCGCGGGTGGTTCTTGAGCCCCTGGTCGGACAGGCGCTTGCGGTAGCGGCGGGCCTCCAGCAGGTGGGTGGCGAAGCTGCCGTAGGCGCGCGGGTCGCCGGCGGTGGTGCCCGCCGAGGGCTCGTGCCCGGCACGCTTCAAGGCCTTGACGAGGTCGCCGCCGAGCTCGGCGCGGGGCGCGGCGCCGTCGGCGTCGCGGACGAGTGTGGTGTGGGTGCCCAGCTGCTTCTGGCCGCACGGCAGCTGGATCGGGTCCGGGCGCTTGGCGGCCTCGCGGAGGCGCTCGACCTCGGCCTCGGCCTTCCGCGCCCGCTCCT
>NZ_KV824671.1:0-2066 GCF_001816045.1 Kytococcus sp. HMSC28H12 | reverse complement strand
TCTGTCGCTGCGGGCGGCGCGGCGCGTGGCCCTGCTCTCGCAGGGGTTCGGCCGCACCCGCCCGGCCACGGTGGGGCCGCCTCACCTGCTGGCCACGGCCCGGCGCACGGCCATCACCCAGATCGACTCGGTGAACGTCCTGGCCCGCAGCCAGTACCTGCCCTTCCTCGCTCGGTTGGGCCCCTACGACACGGCGCTCCTCGACGGCCTGCGCGACGGCCGCGGCCCCTCCGGGCGCCGGACCCGCCACCGCCTCGTGGAGTACTGGGCCCACGAGGCCTCCTTGGTGCCGGTGGAGGACTGGCCGCTCTACGGCTTCCGCATGCGCCGGGCGCACAGCGACGCGTGGGGTGGAATGCGCGCCGTGGCCCGTGAGCACCCGGGGCTGGTGCAGCAGGTGCGCGAGGTGGTGGCGCAGCGCGGCCCGCTCCCGGCGACGGGAGTGGAGGCCGTGCTCGAGCACCGCGAGGAGGTGGGCCGGGAGCACTGGGGGTGGAACTGGTCGCTGGTCAAGGCCGCCTGCGAGCACCTCTTCTGGTCCGGCGAGCTCACCTCCGCCGGGCGGGGGCCGGCCTTCGAGCGCCGCTTCGCGCTGCCCGAGGCCGTGCTGCCGCCCGAGGTGGTGGCCGCCGGGCCGCTGGGGGAGCAGCCGCTGGACGAGGATGAGGCCTTCACACGGCTGGTCTCCCGGGCGGCCCGGGCCCACGGCATCGGCACCCTGCGGTGCCTGCGCGACTACGCCCGCCTCTCGGTGGCGCAGGCCGGTCCGGCCGTGGAGCGGCTGCTGGCCACCGGGGAGCTGCAGGAGGTGGAGGTGCCTGGGTGGTCCACCCCCTCGGCCCCGGTGTACCTGCACCGTGACGCCCCGCGCCCCCGGCCGGTGGGGGCCTGTGCGCTGCTCAGCCCGTTCGACCCGGTGGTCTGGCAGCGTGAGCGGGCCGAGGCGCTGTGGGGGCTGCGCTACCGCATCGAGATCTACACACCCGCGCCGCAACGGGTGCACGGCTACTACGTGCTGCCCTTCCTGCTGGGCGACGACCTCGTGGCGCGCGTGGACCTCAAGGCCGACCGCGCCGCCGGAGTGCTGCGTGCGCCCACCGTGCACACCGAGCCGCGCTGGGACCCGGCGATGGCGCCCGAGCTCGACGTTGCCCTGGCCGAGATGGCGGCCTGGCTCGGCCTGGTGCAGGTGGACCGGGCCGAGCCGGCGCCCAACCCCGTGGCCTGAGCGGCGTCGCCCCCTGGGTCCCGCGCCGGTGCCGCATCCCGAGAACCGCACCGGTGCGGTTCTCGGTAGGACACTGAACCGAGTTCCGCACCGGTGCGGAACTCGACAGTCGAGTTCAGCACCGGTGCGGTTCTGGGGGAGGTGCCCGGCCGAGATCAGCACCGGTGCGGAACGGGCCGGGCCTCAGCCCTCGAGGTCCTCCGGCAGCAGGTCGTAGAGCTCGTGGTCGACCACCGTGCCGTCACCGATGGGCTCCTGGCGCCGCGCGGTGCCGATGCGGTGGAAGCCCGCGGCCTCGATGGCGCGCCGCGAGCCCGTGTTGCCCGCCGCGTGGCGGATCGTGAGCCGTGCCAGGCCCATGCCTCCCGCTTCCCGCGGGGCGAGGGCGTGCCGGGTGAGCGCCTGGAGCGCGGCCGAGACCACACCGCGGCGGCGGGCGCCCGGGTGCACCCAGTAGCCGATCTCGTTGCGCTCGCCGATGCCCTGGACGTCGATCATGCCGAGCACCTGCCCGTCAGCGTCGCGAACCGCCCAGCCCACGCAGGAGCCGGTGAGGGCGCCCAGGGCCAGACCGGCCGCGTACTCCCGCGCGTCCGTGGGGGAGTAGCCAGCATGGATACGTCCGGTGCCGCCCAGCCAGCGCACGGACTCGGGGTCGCGGCAGGCCTCCACCACGCGCGCCAGGTCGGCCTCGTCGGTGGTCAGGGCCGAGAGCGTCAGCGCCTCGCCGCCGGCGGTCGATGCGGTGAGCTCCGCCGGGTGCCGGCGCTCCTCCTCGGTGCGGCGGGCCTGCGCGGCGCGGTCGTCGCCGGCGTCCAGGCGCCAGTCCACGAAGCCC
>NZ_KV824670.1:0-13924 GCF_001816045.1 Kytococcus sp. HMSC28H12 | reverse complement strand
GGCGGGCCGGGGCGGACCTGGCGCGCGAGGCCTCCAGCAGCGCGCGGCGCAGCCCGTCACCGAGGGCCAGCGGCGCGTCCGAGGCCGTGTCGACCCCGGCCCCGATGCCGGCCTCGACCTGCCCGAGGGCGATCTTGTTGGCCACCTGGACGACGGTCTCCAGCCCCGTCCCACAGGCCTGCTGCAGGTCGTAGGCAGGGGTGCGAGCGTCCAGCGCGGAGCCGAGGACGGCCTCACGCGTGAGGTTGAAGTCGCGGGCGTGCTTGAGCACGGCACCGGCCGCCACCTCGCCCAGGCGCTCGCCCTGCAGCCCGTGGCGGGCGACGAGGCCGTCCAGGGTGGCGGTGAGCATGTCCTGGTTGGAGGCCTGCGCGTAGCGGCCGCCGGCCCTGGCGAAGGGGATGCGGTTGGCGCCCACCACCAGGGCGCTGCGGGGGCGGGGGGAACGCGGGTCGGCCATGGAGCCCTCCTGGGTGCGGACCGCGGGGTCCGTCTCGGTCTGGCGGGGTCCGGGGCCGTGGCACCGGGTGGAGCCGGCCCCGAAGTTACAGGTACGCAGTGTTCCACATACTGTCGATCCGGTCTACAGTGTGGCCATGGATCCCGTGCAGCAGATCGCAGGCCGCCGCGTGGACGGGCGCACGACCCGCTGGGAGGCGCACCGGGCCCGCCGCCGCGCCGAGCTCACGCAAGCAGCCCTGCGCGCCCTGCGCAAGCACGGCCCCGGCATCGGCATGGAGGAGATCGCCGCCGAGGCCGGCACCTCCCGCACGGTGCTCTACCGCCACCTGGGCGACCGCGCCGGCGCCTGGCGCGCCGTCATCGAGTCCGTGGACGCCAACATCTGGGGCGACCTGGCCCGCGCCAGCGAGAAGACCGCGCAGACCACGCCCCGCACCGTCATCGCCGCCGTCACCGACTCCTACCTGGCCCTCGTGGAGCGCGACCCGGAGATCTACCGCTTCGTGGTGACCCGTCCGCTCAACGACACCGACGGGGAGGACCCCGTTGCCGGCATGACCAACCGGATGGGCGAACGCCTCACCCCCGTGCTGGAGCACCTGTTGCGCACCGCCGCCCGCACCGGCAGCGAGCCCGCCGCCGGCACCGCCGAGGCCGCCCGCACCCTGGCCCACGGGCTCGTGGGGTGCGTCCGCTTCATCGCCGAGGACTGGGTGGCCCGGGGCGACGACCGCCCGCCGCGCTCCCAGCTGGTGCAGGAGGTGGCCGAGCTCTACGGCGCCCGGTTCGACGCCCTCGCCGCGGAGACCACCCGATGACCCGCCCGGCGCCCGACCCCGTGCACGACGGCCCCGCGACGACGGCGGACGAGCTCCGCACGGCGCTGGGCGCCCTGCTCGACGGACCGTGGGCCGACGTGCGCCGGCGCCTGCGCGAGGGGGTGGACGCCGCCGACGTCCTGCTGGACCCGCAGGCCACCCTCGAGGAGCAGCGCGCCACCACCACCGCCGCCCTGCTGCAGCTCACGCGGCAGGGCCTGGTGGGGCTGCGTGCCCCCGGGCCCGACGCCGGACCGGCGGACGTCGGCGGCACCGTTGCCGCCTTCGAGACCGTGGCCGCCCTGGACCTCTCGCTCGCGGTGAAGATGGGCGTGCAGTTCGGGCTGTTCGGCGGGGCCATCGCCAACCTCGGGTCCGACGCCCAGCACGCCACGTGGCTGCCCGCCGCCTCCGCCGGGGAGCTGCTCGGCTGCTTCGCGATGACGGAGGTGGGCCACGGCTCGGACGTGCAGTCGCTGGAGACCACGGCCACCTACGACGCGGCGGCCGGCGAGTTCGTGGTGCACTCACCCACCCGCTCGGCCACCAAGACCTACATCGGCAACGCCGCCCGCGACGGGCGCATGGCCGTGGTCTTCGCCCAGCTGGTGACGCCGGACGACTCCTCCCTGCCCGAGGGGGTGGACGCCGAGGAGCCGACGCACCGGGGCATCCACGCCCTCGTGGTGCCGATCCGCGACGCGGCCGGTGCGCCCCTGCCGGGCGTGACCATCGGCGACAACGGGGCCAAGGGCGGGCTGCCGGGCGTGGACAACGGCACCCTGCGCTTCGACTCCGTGCGCGTGCCCCGGGAGAACCTGCTGGACCGGTTCGGCGCCGTGGACGCCGCGGGACGCTACTCCTCCCCCATCGACTCCCCCGGGCGCCGTTTCTTCACGATGCTGGGCACCCTGGTCCGGGGCCGGGTCTCGGTGGGCGGGGGCGCCAGCGCCGCGGCCCGCTCCGCGCTGACCATCGCCACCCGCTACGCCGACCGGCGCACGCAGTTCGCCGGCCCCGACGGGGAGGTGACCCTGCTGGACTACCGCGCCCACCAGCGGCGGCTGCTTCCCGCCATCGCCCGCAGCTACGCGCTGCAGTTCGCGCAGAACGAGCTGGTGGACACCCTCCACGCGGTGCAGCGGACCAGCCCGCTGGAGCGCGACGAGCGGGCCCAGCGCGCCCTGGAGTCCCACGCCGCAGGGCTCAAGGCCCTGCAGACCGAGGAGGCCAACCGGGTGCTGCAGACCTGCCGCGAGGCGTGCGGCGGGGCGGGCTACATGGCGACCTCCGGCATCACGCAGCGTCGCCACGACGCGGACGTGTTCGCCACCTTCGAGGGCGACAACACGGTGCTGCTGCAGCTGGTGGCCAAGGGGCTGCTCACCAACTACGGCAAGGCGCTCGGCTCGCTCAACATGACCGGGATGCTGCGCTACGGGGCCACGCAGTTCTCCGGCGTGGTGGTGGAGCGCACCGCGGCCAAGGGCTTCGTGAACCGGATGGTGGAGCTGGCCCGGCGGCGAGACATCGAGGACGTGGTGATGGACCGCGCCTGGCAGGTGGAGTGCTTCCAGTACCGCGAGCAGCACACCCTGGAGACGGCGGCGGCCCGGATGCGCCGGTCGCGCCGGGGCAGCGAGGCCGAGCAGTTCGCCGCGTTCAACGACGTGCAGGACCACCTGCTGCTGGCCGCCCGCGCGCACATCGACCGGGTGGTGCTGGACGCCTTCGCCGAGGTGGTGCAGGGCGTCCGGGATCCCGACCTGGCCACGTTGCTGGACCAGGTGTGCGACCTCTACGCGCTGAGCGTCATCGAGGAGAACGCGGCCTGGTTCCTGGAGCACGAGCACCTGCGCGGGGCCAAGTCCAAGGCCGTGACGGCCACGGTCAACGCCCTGTGCGCGCAGCTGCGGCCGGTGGCGGGCGCGCTGGTGGACGCCTTCGGCATCCCGGACGCCTGGCTGGCCAGCAGCCTGCTCGACGGGCAGGACGACGCCGGCCTCACCGCCTGAGGGGTCAGCCCAGCGCGGTCTGCACCAGGGTCAGCACGGCCACGGCCACGAGGAGCAGGGCGAACGCGCTCTGCAGCCGGTGGGCGGGCACGGCCTGGCCGATGCGGCCGCCGACGAGGCTCGCCGCCATCGCGACGCCGGCGAAGGTGAGGGTCAGCGGCCAGTCGAGCTGCAACCCGCTGCCGGCCCGCACCCCCAGGGCCACGGTGGCGCTGAGGATCATCACGAGCAGCGAGGTGCCCACCGCGCGCCGCATCGGCAGGCCGAGCACGAGCGTGAGGGCAGGGACCACGGCGAACCCGCCGCCCACCCCGAAGAAGCCGGTGAGGAACCCGACCGCACTGGCCGCCAGCAGCACCGGCAGCACCCGCGAGGGGTCCACGCGGAACGGTCGCAGCGTGAGCAGGGGCGGCACGGCCTCGAGGTCATCGGCGTCCGCGCGGCGGGCCCCGGAGCGGTCCCTGCGCCACATGGTGCGGGCCACGAACAGCAGGAGCAGCCCGAACGCGGTCATGAGCACCGCCTCAGGCACCCGTTGGGAGGCCACGGAGCCGCCGGCCGCGCCTGCGGCTCCCAGGAGCCCGAAGACCATTCCCTCACCCCAGGCGACGCGCCCGGCGCGCCCGTGCTGGAGCACGCCCACCACGCTCGTGAGGCCGACGACCACGAGCGACGTGGTGGACGCCTCGAGCGGGGACTGGCCCACCAGGTAGATGAGCGCCGGGACGGCGATGATGGCCCCGCCACCACCGAGGGAGCCCATGAGCAGCCCCACGAGGACGCCGACGAGGACGGGGACCAGCAGGCTCGCGGACAGCACGTCCCGATGGTAGGGCTCCCTCCCGACCCCCGGACACGCCGATGGGGGCCGCTCCGCTGCTGCGGAACGGCCCCCATCGTCACGGGGTGCGCCGGATCAGGCGTCGGCGCCCAGGGCCTTGCGCACGGCCTCGACGATGGCGTCGATGTCCTCGGCCGTCGCGGTCAGCGGCGGGGCCAGGCGGATGGTGGAGCCGTGGGTGTCCTTGGCCAGCACGCCGTTCTCCATGAGCTTCTCGCAGGCCTCGCGACCGGTCATCAGCTCGGGGTCGATGTCCAGACCGGCCCACAGGCCGCGGGTGCGCACGGCCACCAGGCCCTTGCCCACCAGGGCCTCCAGACCCTCGGCCAGCTGCTTGCCGCGCTCGGCGGCGGCCTTCTGGTGCTCGCCGGTGGCCAGCATCTTGACCACCTGGTGGCCGACGGCGCAGGCCAGCGGGTTGCCACCGAAGGTGGAGCCGTGGGTGCCCTTGGTGATGACGCCCATGACGTCCTCATTGGCCACGACCGCGGACACCGGCACGATGCCGCCGCCCAGGGCCTTGCCCAGGGTGTACATGTCGGCCTCGACGCCCTCGTACTGGGAGGCCAGCGTGGTGCCGGTGCGGCCCAGGCCGGACTGGATCTCGTCGCAGATCATGAGCACGTTGTTCTCGCGGGTGATCTCGCGGACCTCGGCCAGGTAGCCCTCCGGCGGGATCACGACGCCGCCCTCGCCCTGGATGGGCTCGAGCAGCACGGCGACGGTGTCCGGGGTGATGGCCTCGCGCACGGCCTGCGCGTTGCCGTACTCCACGACGGAGAAGCCGGGCGCGTACGGGCCGAAGCCGGCGCGGGCCTCCTCGTCGGTGGAGAAGCTGATGATGGTGGTGGTGCGGCCGTGGAAGTTGCCGTCCATCACGATGATGTGCTGCTTGCCGTTCTCGACGCCCTTGACGTCGGCGCCCCACTTGCGGGCGATCTTCAGGGCGGTCTCCACGGCCTCGGCGCCGGTGTTCATCGGCAGGACCATGTCCTTGCCGGTGAGGGCGGCCAGGTCGCGGGTGAACGGCCCCAGGCGGTCGGAGTGGAAGGCGCGGGAGGTGAGCGTCATCTTGTCCAGCTGCTCCTTGGCAGCGGCGATGAGCTCCTCGTTGCCGTGGCCGAAGTTCAGCGCGGAGTAGCCAGCCAGGGCGTCGATGTAGGTCTTGCCGGCGACGTCGGTGACCCGGGCGTTCTTGCCCTCGGCGAGGACGACGGGCAGCGGGCCGTAGTTGTGGGCCGCGTGCTCGTCCTCCATCTGGATGTACCAGCTGGGGTCGGTGGAGCTGTTCTCGGAGGGAAGGTCAACGGTCTTCACGGTCTCGGTCATGCCACCACGGTACGACCGGCGAGGTTCGCGCGGCCAATCCACCCGGGTCGTCGGGCCGCGACGTGACACGGGCCACAAGGGCGAGGGATCGGGACGGCGTTGCTACGGTCGCGCCGTGCACCCAGCCCTCGTCCGCGCCGTGACCCACCTGCGCCGGGTGGCCGGTCCGGACCGCACCGCGGCCGACAACCGCCACCTCGCCGCCGGTCTGGCGTTCACCGCGGGCATGCTCAACTCGGTGGGCTTCCTGGCGGTGGCGGTCTACACCTCGCACATGACCGGGCTCACCGCCACCCTGGCCGACCAGTTGGTGCTCGGCGACCACCGCCTGGCCCTGCTCGCGGCCCTGGGCATCGCGTCCTTCGTGGTGGGTGCGGCCAGCTGCGCCCTGCTGTTCAATGCGTTGCGCCGCCGGCAGGTGGCCAGCCGGTTCGCGGTGGTGCTCGTGGTGGAGGCCCTGGCGATGCTGTTCGTGGGGCTGCTCGCCGACAGCGTCACCGCGTGGGGCCACGGCTGGGCGGCGGTGGCGGTGCTCTGCTGGACGATGGGCCTGCAGAACGCGCTGGTCACCAAGGTCACCGGGGCCACCATCCGCACCACGCACGTCACCGGGATGGTCACCGACCTCGGCATCGAGCTGGGCAAGTGGCTCTACCGCAACCCGCCCGGCGACCCCGACCCGGTGCGGGCCGACCGGCAGCGGATGGCGCTGCACGCCACCCTGGTCGGCGCCTTCGTGCTCGGGGGCGTGGCCGGGGCGCTGGCCGGGGTGGCCGTGGGCTACCGGGCGGTGGTGGTCCCCGCCGCACTGCTGCTGGTGCTGGCCCTGTTCCCCATCGTGGACGACCTGCGCGGCACCCGGCCCGGCCGCGTCTGAGCCGGGTGCCCACCCCTCGATCCGCGGGGGCCCGGGTACGGGACGACCCCCGAGGAACGGTTCCTCGGGGGTCGTGCGCGTGGCAGGTGCAGGATTCGAACCTGCGTAGGCTTTCGCCGACGGATTTACAGTCCGCTTCCATTGGCCGCTCGGACAACCTGCCAAACTGCGGGCTGGATACTAGCCGCCCTACCCTTGATCGGACAAACCGAGCCGCCCCGGGGCGGCTCCACCCCCTCGATGACAGGAGCACCCATGGCCAGTGAGTCCTCGTTCGACGTCGTGAGCAAGGTCGACCGCCAGGAGGTGGACAACGCCGTCAACCAGGCCGCCAAGGAGATCGGCACCCGCTACGACTTCCGCAACGTGGGCGCCGAGGTGGTGCTCAAGGGCGACGCCCTGACCCTGCGCGCCAACACCGCCGAGCGCTGCCTGGCCGTGCTCGACGTGCTGCAGACCAAGCTGGTCAAGCGCGGGGTGAGCCTGAAGTCCGTGGACTTCGGCGACGACGCCGAGCCCAAGCCGTCCGGCAAGGAGTACCGCCTGGAGGGGGTGCTCAAGGAGGGCCTGAGCCAGGAGGTCGCCAAGAAGATCTCCAAGCAGATCCGCGACGAGTTCGGCAAGAGCGTCAAGGCCGTCATCCAGGGCGACGAGGTGCGCGTGAGCTCCAAGAGCCGCGACGACCTTCAGGCCGTGCAGCGCGCGCTCAAGGCCAACGACGACATCGACGCCGCGCTGACCTTCACCAACTACCGCTGACGCGGCACGACGCGGGCCTCGCGGGCCCGGCGTCCCCCGCGCGAGGGCGGGTCCACCACGGTGGGCCCGCCCTCGCGCGTACCCGGACCCGGTACCCGGACCCGGTGCCCTGACCCCGGCCGGACGTGACACCCGCCACCCTGCACCCCGAGCGCGTGGGCGGGCGCCGGACGTGTTGTACCGTGCTGCGCACATCCATCACGACCGGCTGAGGGATCAGGACCGATGACGCCGGGGCAACCGCCTCGTGGGCGACCACGAGGAACGGTGCCACCTCCTGCGGGGAGCCTCGGCTCGCCGGAAGATGGGACCGACGGGCGAGCTCCTCCCCGCGGGTCTTCCTCCGGCACACCGTCGCACCCCGAGAGATGGTCACCGCGGTGCCGGACCCCTGAGGAAGGCCCCAGCATGAGCACGCTCACCCGCACCTCCCTCTCCCGCACCACCCGCGCGCTGCGCACCGGCATCGACACCGACCCGGCGCACGGCGCGGTGATCCCCCCGCTGCACCTCTCGAGCAACTCCGCCTTCGAGGGCCTCGGCCGGCCGCGCCGGTACGACTACACCCGCTCGGGCAATCCCACCCGCGACCTGCTCGCCGAGGCGCTCACCACCCTCGAGGGGGGCGCCGGCGCCGCGGTGACCTGCACCGGCATGGCTGCCGTCACCCTGGTGGCCACCGGCTTCGCCCGGCCCGGCCAGCGCGTGGTGATCCCGCACGACGCCTACGGCGGCACCTGGCGGCTGTTCGACGAGCTGCACCGCCGGGGCGTGCTCGAGGTGGTGGCCGTGGACCAGTCCGATGCCGCCGCCCTGGCCGAGGCCCTCGCCCCCGGCGCCGCCCTGGTGTGGGTGGAGACGCCCTCGAACCCGCTGCTGCGCGTCACCGACGTGCGCGCCGTGGCCGACGCCGCACACCGCGCCGGGGCCCTGGTGGCCGCGGACAACACCTTCTGCACCCCGCTGTGGCAGCAGCCGCTGGAGCTCGGCGCCGACCTGGTGGTGCACTCCACCACCAAGTACCTCAACGGCCACTCCGACGTGGTGGGCGGCGCGGTGGTGGCCGGCACCGACGAGCTGGCCGAGCAGCTGGCGTACTGGTCCAACGTGCTGGGCATCACCGGCGCGCCCTTCGACAGCTACCTGACCCTCCGCGGCCTGCGCACGCTGCCCACCCGCCTGCGCGCCCACGCCGAGGGGACCGCCGCCGTGCTGGACGCCCTGGTGGGCCACCCGGCCGTGGCCGCGGTGCACCACCCGGGCCTGCCCGACCACCCCGGTCACGCGGTGGCCGCTCGCCAGCAGCAGGGCTTCGGGGCGATGGTGAGCCTGGAGCTGGCCGGCGGGCGCGAGGCGGTGGCGCGCTTCCTCGACGGGCTGCAGTGCTTCACCCTCGCGGAGTCCCTCGGCGGCACCGAGTCGCTCGTGGCGCACCCGCCCACCATGACCCACGCCTCGATGACGCCCGAGGCGCGCGAGGTGGCCGGGATCGGCGAGGGGCTGCTGCGCCTCTCGGTGGGTCTGGAGGACCCGGCCGACCTAGCCGCCGACGTCGCCGCAGGGCTCGAGCGGGCCGGGGGTGGGTGTCGATGAGCGCCGCGCCCCTCGTCACCGCACCCACCGCCGGCACCGCCGCCGCCGAGCCCCTCGCCCCCTCCCCCGCGGCCGCGGCGCTGCACGCCGCCGCCCGCGAGCGCATCCTCGTGCTCGACGGCGCGTGGGGCTCGATGTTCCAGCGGATGGAGCTCACCGAGGCCGACTTCCACGCCGACGACACGCCCGACGACCGTGCGCTGGCCGGCAACTTCGACCTGCTCAACCTGGGCCGCCCCGACCTGGTGGCCGGCGTGCACCGCGCCTACCTGGAGGCCGGCGCGGACATCACCACCACCAACACCTTCAGCTCCACCGCCATCGGGCAGGCCGAGTACGGCTGCGAGCACCTGGTGGCCGCCCTCAACGAGGCCGCCGCCCGCACCGCCCGGCAGGTGGCCGACGCGGTGCAGGCCGCCGACGGACGTCCCCGCTGGGTGGCCGGTGCGGTGGGGCCCACCAACCGCACCGCCTCGCTCTCCCCGGACGTCGAACGCCCCGAGCTGCGCACCGTCACGCACGCCACCCTGCGCGCCGCCTACCGCGAGCAGGTGGCCGCCCTGGTGCGCGGCGGCGCCGACCTGGTGCTGGTGGAGACCGTCTTCGACACGCTCAACGCCAAGGCCGCCCTGCACGCCGTGGGCGACGTGGAGCGCGAGACCGGCCGCCGCATCCCGGTGATGCTCTCGGGCACCGTCACCGACGCCTCGGGCCGCACGCTCTCGGGCCAGACGCCCACCGCCTTCGCCATCAGCACCGAGCACGCCGACCTGCTCAGCCTGGGCCTCAACTGCGCCCTGGGCGCCGAGGCGCTGCGCCCCCACCTGCGCGAGCTCTCCGCCGCCACCCCGGCGCTTCTCTCGACGCACCCGAACGCCGGCCTGCCCAACGCCTTCGGGGAGTACGAGGAGACGCCCGAGCACATGGCCGCCGTGCTCGGCGACCTGGCTGCCGAGGGGGTGCTCAACATCGTGGGCGGGTGCTGCGGAACCACCCCGGAGCACGTGCGCGCCATCGCCGAGGCGGTGGCCGGCCACGCCCCGCGCGTGCCCGCCGAGCCCGAGCCCCGGCTGCGCGCCAGCGGGCTGGAGCCGTTCGTGCTCACCGACGAGACGAACTTCGTGAACATCGGCGAGCGCACCAACATCACCGGCTCGCCGAGGTTCGCCCGCGCGGTGGCCGAGGGCGACTGGGACGCCGCAGTCTCCATCGCCCGGCAGCAGGTGGAGAACGGCGCCCAGCTGGTGGACGTCAACGTGGACGAGGGCATGACCGACGGCCCCGCCACGATGGTGCACTTCCTCAACCTGCTGGCCGCCGAGCCCGACGTGGCCCGCGTGCCGGTCATGCTGGACTCCAGCCGGTGGGAGGTGCTCGAGGCGGGCCTGGAGTGCCTGCAGGGCCGCGGGATCGTGAACTCGCTCTCGCTCAAGGACGGCGAGGAGGCCTTCCTGGAGCGGGCCGAGGTGGTGCGCCGCCACGGCGCGGCCGCCGTGGTGATGGCCTTCGACGAGCAGGGCCAGGCCGATACCTTCGAGCGCCGCATCGAGGTCTGCCAGCGCGCCCACGACCTGCTGGTGGGCGCCGGGTGGCGGCCGCAGGACATCGTGTTCGACCCCAACGTGCTCACCGTGGCCACCGGCATGCCCGAGCACGACCGGTACGCGCTGGACTTCATCGAGGCCACCCGGTGGATCAAGCAGAACCTGCCCGGCACCCTGGTGAGCGGCGGCATCTCCAACGTGTCCTTCTCGTTCCGCGGCAACAACGTGGTCCGCGAGGCGATGCACTCTGTCTTCCTCTTCCACGCCGTGGCCGCCGGGCTGGACATGGGCATCGTCAACGCCGGGATGCTGGGGGTCTACGAGGAGATCGACCCGCCCCTGCGCGAGGCCGTGGAGGACGTGGTGCTGGCCCGCCGCGATGACGCCACCGAGCGGCTGCTGGAGCTGGCCGGGTCGTACCGCCACGAGTCCGGCGAGAAGGCCCCCGCGCAGGAAGCCGCGTGGCGCGCCGAGCCGGTGGCCGAGCGGCTGCGGCACTCACTGGTGCACGGCATCGCGGAGTTCGCCGAGGAAGACGCCGAGGAGGCGCGCCTCGAGCTGGGCTCGCCGCTGGCCGTCATCGAGGGGCCGCTCATGGCCGGCATGGACATGGTGGGCGACCTGTTCGGCAGCGGGCGCATGTTCCTGCCGCAGGTGGTGAAGTCCGCGCGCGTCATGAAGCGCGCCGTGGCCCACCTGACCCCCTACCTGGAGGCCGCCGCGCAGGACACCGGCGGGCACGCCAAGGGACGGGTGCTCATGGCCACCGTCAAGGGCGACGTGCACGACATCGGCAAGAACATCGTGGGCGTGGTGCTCTCGTGCAACGGCTACGAGGTGGAGGACCTGGGCGTCATGGTGCCGGCCGAGCAGCTGCTGGACCGGGCCGCCGAGACCGGGGCGGACGTCATCGGCGTCTCCGGGCTCATCACCCCCAGCCTCGACGAGATGGTGTCCCTGGCCGCCGAGATGGAGCGACGCGGGCTGGCCACGCCGCTGCTCGTGGGCGGGGCCACCACCTCCGCGGCGCACACCGCGGTGAAGATCGACCCGGCGTACTCCGGCACCGTCGTGCACGTCACCGACGCCTCGCGCGCCGTGCCGGTGGTCAACGAGGCGCTGCACCGCCCGGCGGACCTGGCCGAGCGCACCGCCGCCACCCACGCCGGGCTGCGGGAGCGCTACGGGCGCAAGGAGGTGCGGCTGGTGCCGTGGGGCGAGGCCTGCGCCGACACCCGGGCGGTCACCGAGCCCTCGCCCGCCCCCGCGCACCTGGGCGTGCACCGCCTCGAGCCGACCGTCGCCGAGCTGGCCGAGGTGGTGGACTGGACGCCCTTCTTCAGCGCCTGGGAGCTGCGCGGCAGCTACCCGCGCATCCTGCAGGACCCGCGAGTGGGCGAGCAGGCCCGCACCACCTTCGCCGACGGGCAGGCGTGGCTGCGGCGCATCGTGGACGAGGGGCTGCTCACCGCCCGCGGCGTGGTGGGCCTGTGGCCCGCGCACCGCGGCGCCGACGGGCAGGACGTGGTGGTGGACCCCCGCGTGCCCGGGGCCCCGGACGGGGTCGGCGGGACGGACGGAGCGCCGGCCACCTTCCACGGGCTGCGCCAGCAGAAGCACCGCGGCTCCGGCGGGTACGCCTCGCTGGCGGACTTCGTGGCCCCCGCCGACGACCACCTGGGCGGCTTCGCCGTGGGCGTGCACGGGGCCGAGGAGCTGGCCGCCGCGCTGCGCGCCGAGCAGGACGACTACGGCGCGATCATGGTGCAGGTGCTGGCCGACCGGCTGGCCGAGGCCTTCGCCGAGTGGGCCCACCGCGAGGTGCGCACCCGGCTGTGGGGGTACGCCCCCGACGAGGACCTGCCCGTGCCGGACCTCATCCGCGAGCGCTACACCGGCATCCGCCCCGCGCCCGGCTACCCGGCCCAGCCGGACCACACCGAGAAGCGCACCCTGTGGCGCCTCCTCGGGGCCGAGGGGGTGGGGCTGCGGCTCACCGAGCACTGCGCCGTGACACCCGTGAGTGCCGTGAGCGGCCTCTACCTGGCGCACCCGGACGCGCAGTACTTCTCCATCGGCCGCATCGACGACGAGCAGCTGGCGGACTACGCGCGCCGCAAGGGGTGGGGCACCGAGGAGGCCCGCACCCACCTGGCGCCGCTGCTGCGCTGACGCACCCCCGCGACCACCCACCCCACCGACCACCCGCACATCCCCGGGAGGACCCCATGACCCGCATCTCCGTCGAGCTCGTCCCCCGCAGCGAGGAGTCGCTGCTCACCGAGGCCGCCAGCCTGTCCGAGGTGGCGCCCTGGGCCGACACCATCAACGTCCCCGACCTCGTGAAGTTCGACCTGCGCCCGTGGGTGGGCTGCCGCAAGGTGCGGGAGGCCACGCGCCGCCCCGACGGCAGCCCCTACGGCGTGATCCCCCACGTGCGCGCCTGCGACGTGGACCCCGACGCCCCGCTGCCGATGGCGGCCGAGTTCCGCGCCGCCGGCATCACCGAGGTGCTGGTGGTCAGCGGCGACGACGCCGACTACTTCAGCCAGCACACCTACCCGGTGGACGCCGTGGACGTGATCCGCCGCTTCCGTCAGGAGCTGCCCGGGGTGCGGGTCTACGCCGCCCTCGACCCCTACCGCACCGGCATGAGCGCCGAGCTGCGGCAGGTGGAGCGCAAGCTGGTGGCCGGCGCCTCGGGCGTGTTCACCCAGCCCTTCTTCGACGTCGACCACCTGCGCTCCTGGCGGCGGGTGCTGCCGGACGAGGTGGAGGTGTGGTGGGGTGCCACGACGGTGACCACGCTGGCCGCGCTGGGCTACTGGCGGCGCCGCAACCTCGTGGCCTTCCCCCGCGACTTCCGGATGGAGCTCCAGGCCCAGCGGGAGTTCGCCCAGCGGACCATCGACCTGGCCACCGAGTGGGGCGACAACGCCTACCTGATGCCGGTGCGCACCGCCCCGGCGGAGTACCTCGCCGGGCTGCGGGTGCCCGCCGCCGCCTGACCACGGGCACCCGGGGCCGGGGGGATCGGTCCCCGGCCCCGGCGGCCCCTGCCTCAGCCGCCGAAGCGCTCCCGGCTGGCCAGCACCTCGCCGAGCACGGAGCGCTGGTCGACCATGCTGCGACGCACCGCGGCCGAGAGCAGCCCGCTGGCCACCACGCGGTCCACCGCGTCGGCGGTGCGCTGCGTGGCCACCGGCAGCGGGAAGGCCAGCTGCGCCACCCGGGCCAGCGCGTCCTCGCCGAGGACGCCGGACAGCGCCGGCACGTCCGTGAGGTAGCGCTCCACGTAGGGCTCGAGCAGGGCGTCGTCGCCGGAGGACCAGAAGCCCTGCGCCAGGTGGTTGCGCTCGTAGTTGCTGCGGCCGGAGTCCCGACCGGCCAGCTGCTCCCAGGCCCACTGCTTGGCCTCGGGCGTCGGCTCGGCGGCGCGGGCGGTGAGCGCCGAGAGACGCCCCGTCAGCGAACCGTCGTGGCCCTCCATGAGCTCCACCTCACCGTCCAGCGCCCCCAGCTGGGCCAGGCGCTTGACGGCGAACCAGCGGAACTCGTGGTCGGCCTCCAGGCCCTCGGGCAGGGCCTGGCCCCGGGCCCAGCGGCGCACCTCCTCGGCGTCGGTGGAGCAGACCGCCACCACGCGCGCGCCGAGCCAGGCGGCGGAGGTGGCCGGCTCGGCGGTG
>NZ_KV824669.1:0-2804 GCF_001816045.1 Kytococcus sp. HMSC28H12 | reverse complement strand
TACCTGCGCCGCCCCGACTCGCAGACGCCCGGCCAGCGCAAGCGGGTGCTGCTGTGAGCGCCCCGGCGGTGGAGATCGTCCCGGCCCACTGGCGCGACCTGGGCCAGCTCGTGGCGATGGAGGCCGAGGCCCACCCGCACGACGGCTGGACCGAGGCCACCTGGTGGGCCGAGCTGGCAGCGCCCCGCCGCGAGTACGTCGTGGCCGTGGACGCCGCGTCCACCGGGGCGGCCGTGCCGGGAACCCGCCGGGTGCTGGCCTACGCCGGGCTGGACCACGGCGGCAGCACCGCGGACGTCATGACCGTCACCGTGGACCCCACGGCGCGCGGTGCCGGCCTCGGCCGCCGGGTGATGGACCACCTCGTGCGCCGGGCGCGGCAGGAGGGCGCCGAGGCGCTGCTGCTGGAGGTGCGCTCGGACAACGTGGCCGCCCTGGCCCTCTACCGGCGCCTGGGCTTCACCGAGCTGACCGTCCGCCGCGGCTACTACCGCGGCCCCGACGGGCCGGTGGACGCGCACGTGCTGCGCCTGCTGCTCGACCAGGTCGCGGAGCCCGCCCCGGCGCCCCACGACCCGACCCCGCACGACCCCACCCACCCTCTGGAGGTGAGCGCCCGATGACGCGCCCCGACGAGCCCCTGGTGCTCGGCATCGAGACGAGCTGCGACGAGACGGGCGTGGGCATCGTCCGTGGCACCACCCTGCTGGCCGACGCCGTCGCCAGCAGCATGGACCAGCACGCCGCCTTCGGGGGCGTGGTGCCCGAGGTGGCCAGCCGCGCCCACCTGGAGGCGATGGTGCCCACCATCGAGCAGGCGTGCGCCGACGCCGGGGTGCGCCTGCAGGACGTGGATGCCGTGGCCGTGACGGCCGGGCCGGGCCTGGCCGGTGCACTGCTCGTGGGGGCCGCGAGCGCCAAGGCCCTGGCCATGGGGCTCGGGAAGCCGCTCTACGGCGTGAACCACCTGGCCGCGCACGTGGCCGTGGACGTCGTGGAGCACGGCCCGCTGCCCGAGCCGATGATGAGCCTGCTCGTGAGCGGGGGGCACTCCTCGTTGCTCATGGTGCCGGACATCACCTGCGACGTGCGGCCGATGGGGCAGACCATCGACGACGCGGCCGGTGAGGCATTCGACAAGGTGGCGCGGGTGCTCGGCCTGCCCTTCCCCGGCGGCCCCCACATCGACCGGGCGGCGCGCGAGGGCAACCGCATCGCCATCGACTTCCCGCGCGGGCTCACCTCCCGGCGCGACCTGGAGCGCCACGAGTTCGACTTCTCCTTCAGCGGCTTGAAGACCGCCGTGGCGCGCTGGGTGGAGACCCGGGAGCGCGACGGCGAGGCGGTGCCGGTGGCCGACGTGGCCGCGAGCTTCCAGGAGGCCGTGGTGGACGTTCTCACCCGCAAGGCCGTGGCCGCCTGCCGCGCCGAGGGGGTGCAGGACCTGATGCTGGGCGGTGGGGTGGCCGCGAACTCGCGTCTGCGTGCGCTGGCCACGGAGCGGTGCGAGGCCGCCGGCATCCGGCTGCGCGTGCCCCGGCCCGGGCTCTGCACGGACAACGGTGCCATGGTGGCGGCCCTCGGGGCCCAGATGGTGGCGCGCGGCCGCACGCCCTCGGGGCTCGACCTGCCGTCGAGCTCCTCCCAGCCGGTGACAGAGGTGCAGGTCTGATGCGCTGGGGCCACGTGGTCGCGCCCGTCCTGGCCGGTGCGCTCCTCGTGGGGTGCTCCGGGCCCGGGCCCGCGCCCTCCTCGGGGAGCGGCGCCCCGAGCAGCGAGGCCGCCGGCCCGACGCCGGGGGAGACTCCCTCGTCGTCCGGCTCGTCGTCCCCGTCGTCCTCGCCCCACGACCCCTCGTCGGACAGCAGCGGCGACCCCTCGCCGCAGGCCACCGGTCCCGACCTGGCCTGGGACGACGCGGTGGCGCGCGCCGAGGAGCTCGTGGCCGACCTGGACACCCGCGCCCTGGCCGGGCAGGTCATCGTGGCCGGGTACGAGGGCTCCTCGGGCCGCAACGCCGACCGGCTGGTGGGAGAGGGATTCGGCGGCGTCATCCTCTTCGACAGCAACGTGCCGGACGACCCCGCCGCCCTGCCCCGCGTGACCGCCCAGGTGCAGCGCGCCCAGGAGCGTTCCGGGCGCACCTGGCCGGCCGTGGTCGGGGTGGACCAGGAGGGCGGACCGGTCCGCCGCATCGAGGAACCGGTGACGCCCCTGCCCGCGGCGATGGCGCACGGCGCCGCCGCCGACGGCGAGCTCTCGCGCGAGATCGCCCGCCTCAGCGGCGAGCAGCTGCGCGCCCTGGGCTTCACGATGGTGTTCGCCCCCGACGCGGACGTGACCGCCGGGCCGCAGGACCCCACCATCGGCGTGCGCTCGCCGGGCGCGGACCCGCAGCGGGTGGCCCGGGTGGCCACCGCCCTGGCCGAGGGGTACCGGGCGGCCGGCATCGTGCCGGTGGCCAAGCACTTCCCCGGCCACGGCGGGCTGGAGAGCGACAGCCACCACGGGCTGCCCTCGACCGACGCCACCTGGCAGGAACTCACCGAGCGCGACCTCGTGCCCTTCCGGGCGCTCGCGGAGCACGACCTGCCGGTGATGACCGGCCACATCGCCGTGCCCGCGGTGGACCGGCTGCCAGCGAGCCTGAGCGCGGCGCTGCTCGGCCACCTGCGCGAGGACGGCGCCGACCCGCTGGTGGTGACCGACGCCCTGAACATGGGGGCGCTGGACACCGCCGAGGCGACCACCGGCCACGACCGCTCCGTGGCGGCGCTGCTGGCCGGCGCGGACCTGCTGCTCCT
>NZ_KV824668.1:0-1017 GCF_001816045.1 Kytococcus sp. HMSC28H12 | reverse complement strand
GGGCGACGACCTGCTCGGCGTGGCCCGCATGTCGATGCCGCGGCGCAAGGCCCTGCACGCCCACGGCATCACCACGATGGCGCAGCTGGCCACCGCCGAGCGGGGCCCGCGCGGCATCCGGCAGGCCGACTTCGAGGCGCTGCGCGACCAGGCCGCCCTGCAGGTACGGGCCCGCGAGGCCACCGCCGCCGCCCGGGAGGCCGACCCCGCGGCACCGGAGGTGGTGCTCAGCGAGGTGATCTCGGCCGAGGCGTTGGCCGCCCTGCCCGCGCCGAGCCCGGGGGACGTGTTCTTCGACTTCGAGGGCGACCCGCTGTGGCGGCCCGCGCCGGGGGCGCCGAGCGGGCTGGAGTACCTCTTCGGCGTGGAGGTGCTGGACGTGCCCGAGGGGGCTGACGTCGTCGGTGGTGACGACCCCGCCGCCTACGGGCCGCCCGACGAGCACGGCGCCCGGTACCGCGCGTGGTGGGCGCACGACCGCGCCGAGGAGGGCCGGGCGCTGGCGGACTTCCTGGACTGGCTGGCCGCTCGGCGCCGCCGTTACCCGGACCTGCACGTCTACCACTACGCCGCCTACGAGGTGACCGCCCTCAAGCGGCTCACGGCGGTGCACGGCATCGGGGCCGAGCAGCTGGACGACCTGCTGCGCCAGCACGTGTTCGTGGACCTCTACGCCACCGTGCGCGCAGGTGTGCGGGTGAGCCAGGCGAGCTACTCCATCAAGAAGCTGGAGCCGCTGTACATGCCCGCCCGCGGGGCCGACGGCGTGACCGGTGGGGCCGACTCGATCGTGGAGTACCAGCGGTACTGCACCGCCCGCGACGCCGGGGAGGCCGAGCGCGCGGCCGGGATGCTGGAGCGCATCCGGGCGTACAACGAGCTGGACTGCGAGTCCACCTGGCGGCTGCGTGACTGGCTGCTCGCCCAGCGCGATGCCGTGGCGGACGCGAGTGGGGCGGAGGGCGCCTGCCCGGAGTGCACCGGCACCGAGAACCGCACCGGTGCTGAACTCGACAG
>NZ_KV824667.1:0-4876 GCF_001816045.1 Kytococcus sp. HMSC28H12 | reverse complement strand
ACTACATCGCCCGCTACCCCGAGGGGCGCGCGTGTCGATCGCCTCGCGGATGCGGGCGATGGCCTCGGCCACCGGCACACCGTTCTCCTGCGAGCCGTCACGGAAGCGGAAGGACACCGCCCCGGCGTCCCGGTCCTCCCCACCGGCGATGAGGGTGAAGGGCACCTTGGAGGTGCTCGCGTTGCGGATCTTCTTGGGGAAGCGGTCGTCGCTGTCGTCGAGCTCCGTGCGGATGCCCTGCGCCTTCATCTGGTCGAGGACCTCCCGCAGGTAGGGGGTGAACTCCTCGGCCACCGGCACACCGAGCACCTGGGTGGGCGCCAGCCACACCGGGAACTGCCCGGCGTAGTGCTCGATGAGCACGCCGATGAAGCGCTCGATGGAACCGAACTTGGCCGAGTGGATCATCACCGGGCGCTCCCGGCCACCGTCGGCCGAGGAGTACTCCAGACCGAAGCGCTCCGGCTGGTTGAAGTCGTACTGGATGGTCGACATCTGCCAGGTGCGGCCGATGGCGTCGCGCGCCTGCACGGAGATCTTCGGGCCGTAGTACGCGGCACCGCCCGGGTCCGGCACGAGCTCGAGCCCGGTCGACTCGGCCACCTCGCGCAGCACGGAGGTGGCCTTCTCCCACTGCTCGTCGGTGCCGATGAACTTGTCCTTCTTGTCGCCCTCCTCGTCACGCGTGGAGAGCTCCAGGTAGTAGTCGTCCAGCCCGAAGTCCCGCAGCAGGGAGAGCACGAAGTCCAGCAGGTGGCGGATCTCGCCGGGCGCCTGCTCCTCGGTGACGTAGGAGTGCGAGTCGTCCTGGGTGATCATCCGCACGCGCGTGAGGCCCTGCAGCACACCGGACTTCTCGTTGCGGTACACCGTGCCGAACTCGAAGAAGCGCAGCGGCAGGTCACGGTAGGAGCGCTGCTCGCTGCGGTAGATGAGGTTGTGCATCGGGCAGTTCATGGCCTTGACGCGGTAGGCCTGCCCGTCGTCGTCGAGCTCCGGCATCATGCCGTCCGCGTAGTACGGCAGGTGCCCGGAGGTGTGGAAGAGCTGCTCCTTGGCCAGGTGGGGCGTGGTGACGTACTGGAACCCCTCCTCGATGTGGCGCTTGTAGACGTAGTCCTCCATCGCCTTGCGCAGGGCACCGCCCTTGGGGTGGAAGACCGGCAGGCCGGGGCCCACCTCCTCGGGGAAGCTGAAGAGCCCCATCTGCGCGCCGAGCTTGCGGTGGTCGCGGCGCTCGGCCTCGGCCAGGCGCTCCTGGTAGGCCTTGAGCTCGTCCTTGGACGGCCACGCCGTGCCGTAGACGCGCTGCAGCTGCGGGTTCTTCTCCGAGCCGCGCCAGTAGGCCGCCGCCGAGCGGGTGAGCGCGAAGCCGTTGCCGATGAGCTTGGTGCTGGGCAGGTGCGGCCCGCGGCACAGATCGCCCCAGGCCACGGAGCCGTCCCGCTTCACGTTGTCGTAGATGGTCAGCTGCGCGCCGCCCACCTCGGCCGAGGCGCCGTCGGCGGCCTCCTCGGCCGCCCCGCCCTTGAGACCCACCAGCTCGCACTTGTACGGCTCGGCGGCCAGCTCCTCGAGGGCGTCGGCGTCGCTGATCTCGCGGCGCACGAAGGTCTGGCCCTCCTTGACGATGCGCTGCATGGCCTTGGAGAGCTTCTTGAGATCCTCGGGCGTGAACGGCTCGGCCACGTCGAAGTCGTAGTAGAAGCCGTCGGTGATGGGCGGTCCGATGCCGAGCTTGGCCTCGGGGAACTCCTGCTGCACCGCCTGGGCCAGCACGTGGGCCGTCGAGTGGCGCAGGATGTCCAGCCCGTCGGGCTCGCTGATGAGCACGGCCTCCACGACGTCGCCGTCAGCCACCTCGCGGTACAGGTCGCGCAGCTCGCCGTTGACGCGGGTGGCCACGACGGCGCGGTCCTCGCCGAACAGGTCGGTGCCAGTGGTCCCCGTCTCGGCCGTACGGGGTTCGCCGTTCACGGTCAGACTGATGGGGGCCATGACTGCTCCTGTCCGTGCAGCGCGTGCTGCATCTCGATGGGGTGTGGCGCGCGGGATTCCGCGCGCCCGCGCAGTCTACGTGCCGCAGCCCGCTCCCCCACCGGCGCGGCCACCGCCCCACGCCCCGCGCCCAGGGTCACCGCAGTCCTCCCCGGGGACGCGAACGCCCCCGGGTCCTGGTGGACTCCGGGGGCGGCAACGGGTGGGCGCAAAGGGACTCGAACCCCTGACCTCTCGCGTGTGAAGCGAACGCTCTAACCAACTGAGCTATGCGCCCGTGCGCTTCGCCGTGTGACCGGCGCGGGGGCAGACAGTACCCCATCTCGGCGGAGGGTGCCAATTCCGCCTGCTGGCGGCCCGCCCGACCCCGGTCAGCGGGCCCAGACGGGCTCGCCCGGCAGGTGGCCCCAGCGCAGCAGGAGGTCCTCCCAGGAGGCCGGCAGCCCCGGCGGCGGGCCGATCAGCCACAGCACGCACCACACGATGACCGTGCACGTCACGGCGGTGAGGACGCCCAGCCCGATGCGGGCCGGCCACCCCCGCCGGGCCACCCAGTGCGTGAACCGCCCCAGCTGCAGGCGCCCCCAGTGGAGCAGCCGCGAGGCCGGGGGGAACTCGGTGGCCCACAGCAGCACCCCGAGGAAGACGATGGCCCACCCGGGGCCGGGGAAGGGAACGAGGATGAGCCCCAGGACCACCACGAACAGGCCCACGACCCCCACCAGCACCTTGTAGAACGGCCCGACGACCGGCATCGAGCGCAGCGCGTTGCGCCAGGCCCAGTCCCGCTCGTGCAGCGGCACGTGCTCCCCCGCGCCGGCGCCGGCGGACCCACCCGGGCCCGCCGGCGCCCTGTGGCTCGGCGTCACGGGTCGGGGGTGGCGGCGGCGTTCTCGCGGAAGAGCGCCTGCAGGCGACGGGTGACCGGGCCCACCTCGAGGGTGCGGTCGAAGGAGACGCCGTACTGCTCGGACGGCGCCACGGGGGCGGCGAGGCCGGGGGCGGTGGGCAGGGGCGACTCGGTGATCTCCACGAGGCGCTCCACCGGCTGCACCGAGCGGATCGAGCTGGTGATGAAGACCTCCTCGGCGGTGGCGAGGTCGGCCATGGGCACCTGCTCCTCGCGCACCTCGATGCCGGCCTCCCGCGCCCACTCGATGACCAGGCCGCGGGTCACGCCGGCCAGCGGGCCGCGGTCCAGGCCGGGGGTGCGCAGCACGCCGTCGGTCACCACGAAGGTGTTGGAGCCGGTGCCCTCGCAGAGGTCGCCCTCGCTGGTGGCGAAGAGCGTCTCGGTGGCGCCCAGCTTCGAGCCCGCCAGCAGCATGACCGCGTTCTCGGCGTACGACGTGGTCTTGAGCCCGGTGACCGTGGAGTGCAGGTTGCGCCGCCACGGGCCCACGGCCACGGTGGTCGGGCCCTCCATGCCGGGGTCCGGCGCCAGCGCCACGATGTAGGTGGGCTCGGTGTCGTAGCGGCCGGACCCGAGCGGGCCGCGCCCACCGGTGACGGTGTAGCGCAGGCGCTCCAGGGGCAGGGCCTCGCCGTGGACCTCGCGGGAGGCGGCCAGCACGGCATCGATGCCGGCGTCCAGACGGGCCCGGTCCAGCGGGGCCAGCCCGATGCCGGCGAGCGAGCGGTCCATGCGGTCGTGGTGGCGGGTGCGGGCGAAGACCTGACCGTGGCGCACCTCGGCGGTCTCGAAGACCCCGTCCCCGACGGTGATGCCGTGGTCGAGGGCCAGCACGGCGGCGCGGTCGGCGGGCACGAGGGCGCCGTCGACCCAGACGATGGGCTGCGTGTCATTCATGGCCACATGCTAGGTGGGCGCCGTCACACCGGGCGCGGGGCGGCGCCCTACCCTGACCGGCATGAATGCTCTGCCGGACCCCGACGAGGTCGTCGCCGCCCTGCCCACCGACAGCCCCGCCTACTTCCAGCCCCTCGGTGGTGGTCGCTACCAGCCGACGATCCACGTGCAGGGTGCGTGGCGACCGTGGGAGCACCACCTGGCCCCCGTGGTCGGGCTGCTCACCCACGAGCTGCACGAGCACGAGAAGCGCGAGGACATGCAGCTCTCCCGCATCACGCTGGAGGCCTACGGGGTCATGCCGGCGATGCCCTCGACCATCGAGGTGCGCACGGTGCGGCCGGGGCGCACCATCGAGCTGCTCGAGGCGACCATGACCATCGCCGACCGCGTGGTGGTGCGGGCCCACGCCTGGCGCATCGCCGTCGTGGACACCGCCGCCGTGGCCGGGCAGGAGGTCGAGCAGCTCCCGGCGCCGGACACGCTGCCCGACTGGGAGGGCATGAACGTGTGGAGCGGCGGGTTCATCGACTCGCTCACCTTCAAGGAGGTGCCGGGCCACGGCCCCGGGCGCGGGCGCGCGTGGCTGCACACTGACCACCCCCTGGTGGAGGGCGTGGAGGTCTCCCCCGTGGCCGCGGCCATGGCGCTCTCGGACACGGCCAACGGCATCGGCCCGCGACAGAGCCCGGCAGAGTGGATGTTCCCGAACGTGGAGATCTCCATCCACTTGTGGCGCCAGCCCGAGCGCGGCTGGGTGGGGCTCGACGGGCAGGTGATGTGGGGGCCGACCGGCGCCGGCCTGACCTCCACCTGGATGCACGACGAGCAGGGGGCCTTCGCCCGCATCGAGCAGTCACTGACCGTGCGCCCGATGCCGGAGAACCTCTGAGGCACGCGCTGTCCGGGTGGGGATTCCGCACCGTGGTGCGGAATCCCCACCCGGACACGCCCCGACTTGGCACTCGGGCCGAAGTTGGTTATTGTTTCCCAGCGCCGCAGGGCCCCCGGACGTCACAGACGCCGAGGACACAGCGCGCAGGCGGACATAGCTCAGTTGGTAGAGCG
>NZ_KV824666.1:2401-3156 GCF_001816045.1 Kytococcus sp. HMSC28H12 | reverse complement strand
CCGCCGCAGGGTGCGGCGGTCCCGACGGGCGGGCCCGGTAGGTGGCCGTCACCGGCGGCCGAAGCGCATCCAGGCTCCGACGGCGAGGGCGGCCGCGGCGAGCAGGCCGAGGGTCCACAGCAGACCGGACGAACCGCCCTCCGGGGCCACCTGCGAGGACTCCGAGGAGGCGGACTCGGAGGCCGAGGCGCTCGGGGACGGTGCGTCCTCGGAGGCCGACGGGGCGGGGGACTCCGCCGGGCCCTCGGAGGCGCCGGCGGAGGGCGAGGGCGACGATGGGGCGCCGTCCTTCGCCGCGGCAGGGGCCGTGGCGCCGGGCAGGTCCGCCTCGCCGGCGCCCCAGCTCCAGCCCTCCACCTGGCCCGGCTCCGGGTCGGTCTGGTTGGCGGCCTTGGTGGCGAAGGACCACGTGCCGCCCGGCTGCTTGGCCTGGAAGTACGCCCAGAAGTTGGTGCCGTCGAAGTCGCCGCAGGTCCACCCCTTCTCCTCGCGGGGGAAGGGCTCACCGGCCACGGCCAGCTGGCAGATCATGCCGTTCTTGTCGTGCGTGACCTTCACGCCGGCGGCCTCGAGGGCGGCCTCGCCGGACTCCGGGTCGCCCACGGCGCAGCGGGTGACGGTCTCCTCGGGGGTACGCACCACCACGGTGACGCCCTCCTCGGGCGAGCAGGCGCCGTCGTGGCCGGTGCGGGAGGCGGCCACGCGGGCAGCCGGCACGGCATCGGCGGTCAGGGCGGTGGCGGTGGCGCCAGTGG
>NZ_KV824666.1:0-2381 GCF_001816045.1 Kytococcus sp. HMSC28H12 | reverse complement strand
GGGAGCGGTCAGCGCGATGCCGGTGGCGGCGACGAGCAGGAGGGGGGAGCGGCGCATCTCGGGCGGTCTTTCGGTCCTGGCCTCGGGGTCCAGAGGCCGGGCGGGCTCGCGGCGGCGGCTGGCTCCCCGCAGACCACGGCGGGCGTGTGAGCCGAGGTCCACCGGGCGTTCCGACTGCGGCGCTGCGGCCTCACGGTTGCGGGTCAGTGCCGGACTCGCACCGGCTTTCCCCACTGGATCTCGCGCGGCGAGGCTACCACCGGGGCGCCCGCACACAGGGTGCTCGCGCGAGCCGCCGACCGTCCCCAGCCGGGGGCCACGCGCCGGCCGGTCGGTGGGGGTGACGCTCTAGGGTTCTCCCATGCCGTCGCCCTCCTCGCCCCCCGCCAGCGACCCTGCTGCCGTGGCGGGCCTGCTGGCCGATGCCGTTGCCGCCGTGGGAGGTTCCCCGCGCGAGGGGCAGGAGCAGATGGCCCGCGCCGTGGCCGAGGCGGTGCAGCGCACAGAGCACCTGCTGGTGCAGGCCGGTACCGGCACGGGCAAGTCGCTGGCCTACCTGGTGCCCGCAGTGGCGCACGCCGTGGCCACCGGGCGGCCCGTGGTGGTGGCCACCGCCACCCTGGCGCTGCAGGCCCAGATCGTGGACCGCGACCTGCCCCGCGTGGCCGAGGCCCTCCGCTCCGCGATGGGGCGGCCCATCACCTACGCGCTGGTCAAGGGCCGCAACAACTACCTGTGCCAGCACAAGCTGCTCGGCGGCTTCCCCGACGACGACGCCGACGCCCTGGTCTCGATGGGGCAGGTGGACGCCGAGCGCTCCGCCCTGGGGGAGGAGGTCGTCCGCCTGCGGGACTGGGCCGAGGTGACCGAGTCCGGCGACCGCGACGAGCTCGTGCCGGGCGTCTCGAACCGCGCCTGGCGGCAGGTCTCGGTGAGCGCCCGCGAGTGCTTCGGCGCCTCGCGCTGCCCGGCGGCGGCCGAGTGCTTCGTGGAGCTCTCCCGTGAGGCCGCCAAGGACGTGGACGTCATCGTCACCAACCACGCCTTCCTGGCCATCGACGCCATCGAGGGGCGCGCGATGCTGCCCGAGCACGACCTGCTCGTGGTCGACGAGGCGCACGAGCTGGTGGACCGCGTCACCGGCGTGGCCACCGACGAGCTGACCCCCGGCTCCGTGGCCATCGCGGCCAAGCGCGCCGCCAAGCACGCGGACGTCGACCGTCTCGAGGAGGCCGAGGAGGCGCTCGCCCAGGCGCTCGCCCCGCTGCCGGAGGGCACGCTGCGCGGCATGCCGGACGCCCTCGCCGACGCCCTCGTGGTGCTGCGCGACGCCGCCCGGGGGGTGTCCACCGACCTCAAGCCGGAGAAGGGCGAGAAGGCCGACGGGCCCCAGCAGACCGCCCGGGCCGCCGTGGACGAGGTGGGCGACGTGGCCCAGCGCCTGCTCGAGGAGCGCGAGCTCGACGTGGTGTGGGTGGCTCCCGACCACCGCACCAACCAGCCCCGCAACGTGCTGCGCGTGGCCCCCATGAGCGTGGCGATGCTGCTGCGCGAGAAGGTCTTCACCGAGCGCACCGTGGTCATGACCAGCGCCACCCTCGAGCTGGGCGGGTCCTTCGACGCGGTGGCCGGCAGCCTCGGCCTGGTGGGCTCGGGCGCCCCAGCCTGGCGCGGCCTCGACGTGGGCAGCCCCTTCGACTACCCCCGGCAGGCCATGGCCTACGTGGCCGCCCACCTGCCCGCCCCCGGGCGCGACGGCGCCGCCCCGGAGCAGCTCGACGAGATGGAGGCCCTCGTCCGGGCCGCCGGCGGGCGCACCCTGGGGCTCTTCTCCTCGATGCGGGCCGCCCGCGCCGCCGCCGAGGAGATGCGTACCCGGCTCGGGGACGACGTGCCCGTGCTCTGCCAGGGCGAGGACCAGCTGCCCACGCTGGTGCGGCAGTTCGCCGGTGACGCGCGGACCTGCCTGTTCGGCACCCTCTCGCTGTGGCAGGGCGTGGACGTGCCCGGCTCGGCCTGCCAGCTGGTGCTCATCGACCGCATCCCCTTCCCGCGGCCCGACGACCCGCTGAGCGCGGCCCGCTCGCAGGCCATCGCGCGCAACGGCGGCAACGGGTTCATGGCCGTCTCGGCCACGCACGCGGCACTGCGGCTCGCGCAGGGCACCGGCCGCCTGGTGCGCCGCGCGGACGACCGGGGCGTGGTGGCCTTCCTCGACCCGCGGATCATGACCGCCCGCTACGCCGGCTTCCTGCAGCGGAGCCTGCCGCCCTTCTGGCCCACCACGGACCGCGCGCTGGTGCTCGGAGCCCTGCAGCGGCTGGACGCCACCGCCCCCGAGCCGCTGCCGGTGGCGCAGGTGGTCGCCCGCTCGATGGTGG
>NZ_KV824665.1:0-8608 GCF_001816045.1 Kytococcus sp. HMSC28H12 | reverse complement strand
CGGCCCCTCGACCGAGTGGTCGAGGGGCCGCTGCGTGCGTGTGGCGGCGCTCAGCGGCGGACGGCCTCCACGAGGGCGTCGCCCAGCACCTGCGGCGCAGAGACCATGGGCCAGTGCCCGGTGTCGATGTCGATGAAGTCCACCTGCGCCCCGGCGAGCTCCGGCATCGGGTCGGCGGCCTGCCACTGGCGCACCTGCTCGGGGGTGAACTCGGGGCACACCAGGGTGATGGGCACGTCGAAGCGCGCCTCGTCGGTGTACTCCACCACGGCCTCGGCCACGCCCTGCGGCACTGGGATGGCGCGGTCCAGGAGGTCGGCCTTGGCGGCCTCGTCCAGGTCGTCGGAGTCCGGGCCGGCGAAGGGCTCCCACCCAGGGTGCGCCATCACCCCGTCCTCGATGGGGAAGAAGGCGGCGTACTGCTCCCCGCCGGTGCTGGGGACGCCGCCCACGAGCACCACGCGCCGCACGGCGCCCGGGCGGCGGTCGGCCGCCATCCACGCCAGCGTGCACGCGGCCGAGTGCCCGACCACCACCACCGGCCCGTCGGGGCTCGTGGCGTCGATGGTGGCCAGGACGGCCCCCAGCTGGTCGTCGAGGGTGACGCCCTCGGGGTCGGGCGCGGTGGTGCTGGCCCCCGGCAGTGCTACCACCTGGGCGCGCAGGTCCGCCGCCTCGAGCAGCGGGAGCAGGGCGTCCCACGCGTGCTCGTCGAGCCACAGCCCGCCGAGCAGCAGCACGGTGGTGCCGGTGGGCGCCTCGGCGGGGTCGGGGACGTCCGTGGACGGGGTGGGTGCGGTCATGTCAGGGCTCCTGGGAGGTCGGTGGGGTGGTGGGGTCGGCAGAGGTCGAGACGCCGGTGAGGGCGTCGAGGTCACGCTCGGCGAACAGCCGGTGCTCGTACTCCTCCATGAGCAGCACGTGCACCGCCTCGGCCACCGGCAGGTCCTCCACCTGCGGCCACCCGGGCTCGGCGCGCGTGACGGTGCCGGCGAGCGCCGCATCGTCGAGCGGCCGCAGGGCCGCCCGCACCTGCTCGCAGCGCTGGGACCGTTCGGCCAGCACCTCGCCCAGGCCCGGGCGGGCGTCACGCACCGGGGTGAACCCCTCGATGGCGGGCGCCTCGTCCCACGGCAGGTCCAACGGCGCGTAGGGGTCGGGCTCGCCGCGCAGCACGCGCTGGGCCCACGCCGCGTTCTTGAAGTTGAGGTGGCGCAGCGTCTGCACGAAGGACCACTCGCCGTCCACGCTGGCGTGCAGCTGGTCCCCGGGCAGGGTGCGGGCGCGCTCGATGGTGCCTTCCCACAGCTCCTCCAACCGGGCCCACGCGGCGCGGATGCCGTCGGGGTCAGTGGCGAACAGCAGGGCCCGGTCCGGGTCGCGGCGGTTCAGCTCGGCGTCGATGAGGGGCGCCACGTCCACCCCGTTGATGACGAGGTCGAACACGTCGCAGTCGATGCGGGTGTGCACGATCGCCCCTCCGCGGATGCGGGCGCCCTCCATGAGCAGCCCGCGGATGTCGGCGCCGCTGGCGTCGACCTTGGTCATGCTGGCCCCGGCCACCCGGACGTGCTGGAGGGTGGCCCCGCTGAGGTCGACTCCGTCGACGTGCTCGTCCATGCCCCCACGCTAGGGCCCTTCCCGGACGGTTCGCGTCCGCGAAGTCTGCGAGAGTGGTCCCGTGCCCGATGCCTCAGCGCGCCCCACCCATCCCGGCCCTGCCTCGGACTCCCCCACCGTCCGGGCCCTGCGCGCCCTGGACCTCCTGCAGCGTCGACCCCGCGTCACGGCCTCCGAGCTGGCCGAGCACCTGGGGGTCAGCGAACGCGCCGTGCGCCGCACCATCGCCACCCTGCGGGAGGCGGACGTGCCGGTGGGCGCCACGAGCGGCCCCGGCGGCGGCTACCGGCTGGGACGCGGCGTGCGCCTGCCGCCGGTGGTGTTCAGCCAGACCGAGGCGCTCTCCCTGGTGATGGCCGTGGTCGACGGCCGCCACGAGGCCCGCGACGAGACCCAGCCGGTGGGCGCGGCGCTGGCCAAGCTGCTGCGCGCCATGCCGGATGCCGTGTCCCAGGAGGCGACCGCGGTGCGCGACCTGGCCGGCTCCACCCCGGACCGCCGGGCCGCCCGCCCGGACCCGGCCGTGGTGAGCCTGCTCGTGGGCGCCGTGGCCACCACGCACTGCGTGGAGCTGGACTACCGCACGGAGTCCGGGCGGGTGCTGCGCGACGTGGTGGAACCGCACGCCGTGGTGGCCCGCCACGGGCGCTGGTACCTGCTGTGCCACGCCCGGCGGGTGGACGCTGTGCGCGCCTACCGCCTCGACCGCGTGACCGCGGCGCAGGTGGCCACCGAACGGTTCACCCCGCCGGCCGAGATCGACCCCGTCGCCGCCCTCGAGGAGCACCTGGGCCGCGGGTGGCGGTACCCCACGGCCGTGCTGGTCCACGCCCCGCGCCAGGAGGTGGCCCCCTGGGTGGGCGGCTCGTGGGGCGAGCTCACCGACCACCCGCAAGGCTGCCTGCTCCGGGGCACCACCCAGAACCCGGCCATGTACGCCGGGGAGTACCTGGCCCGCCTGCCGTTCGCGTTCACCGTGCTGGAGGGCCCCGAGCTGGCCGAGGCGGTGCGGGAGCTGGCCGGGCGACTCGCCGCGGCGGTGGGCGACGCCGCCGGACCTCCGACCCGGGGTGCGTCCCTGCGTGCCTGACCCTGCACACTCGGGGGGATGGACTGGATCCCGACGATCGTCGCCCTGCTCGTGGTGGTCCTGGTGGAGTGGCTCGTGCGCTCCCGGGACGGAGCCGCCACCCGCCCCGACGCCACCGTGCCGCCCCACGTGGTCCTCGCCTCCCCGCCCCCACCGCTCACGCCCCTCGAGGCGGCACTGCTGCTGCCCCGGGGCCGCCGGGGCGTGGTGGGTGAGGTGGTGGACCTCTCCCGGCGCGGCGTGGTGGACGTGCGGCGCGGCACCTCTGGCCAGCACGAGGTCGTCGCCCGTGACCTCATCCGCCCGGTACCGGCCACCACGGGCGCGGTGGTACGCGCCCTGTTCGGCGACCCGCCGAAGGCCGTGGTCATGCCCGGCACCGACCGCTCGGCACAGCGCCGGCTGCGGCGCGTGACACGCCAGGTACGTCGCGACCTGCGCCAGCGGGGCCTGCTGCGTCGTACCTGGTGGCCCCTGGCCACGCCCCTGACCGTGCTGGGGGCAGCCGTGGTCGTGTCCCTGGCGCCGGAGCCCTTCTCCGTCCCCCTCTTCGGCCTGCTGGTGCTGCTCGCAGGATTCCTGCTGATCTCCCGCCTCGGGGGTGCCCCGCGCCTCACGCCGGCCGGACGGGAACAGGTGCGCCACCTGCGGGCGCTCGACGAGGCGCTGTCCGACCCCGGCGCAGGAGGGGGCATGTCCCTCGGGTGGTCCGCCTCCGCCTCGGCGGCGGCCGCCCTCGTGCCGCTGGCGGTGGTGCTCGGCCACCACGCCCGGGCGGCGGACGAGCTGGAGGCACAGCTCGGCCTCGCCCGGCAGGCCGGCGGGGACGGCGGCGTGGTGTCCGGTGGCTCCACGGACGGGTCCGACCACGACGACCCGGCATGGATGGGCGACACCTCCTGGCTGCACGAGGCGTGGGCCGGGGACGCGGTCGCCGGGTGGGGCGGGCTGGACGCCTTCGTCGAGTCCGGCTCGACCGACGGCGGATGGGGTGACGCCGGCGGTTCCTCCGACGGTGGGGGCGGCGACGGTGGTGGCGACGGCGGCGGCGACGGTGGGGGTGGAGGTGACTGACCCACCGCATTGGTGAGGCATCACTCACATTCCTGCACCCGTGCAGACCTTGCACTCATGCAAGAATTGCACCCATGCCCTCCTCCACCCCTCCCAACGATCCGGCGGGACCCACCTCGCTGCGCGAACGGCGCCGCCGGGAGACCTGGGCGGCCCTGCACCGCGCCGCCGCCGAGGCCGCCCTCTCCGGCGACGCCACGGCCTCGAGCGTGGAGGCCATCGCGGCCACCGCCGGCGTCTCCACCCGCACCTTCTTCAACTACTTCACGTCCAAGGACGAGGCGGTCTACGGCTACACCGAGCCGCACGTCCCCACCGAGGCGCTCGAGCGCATGGGCCCCTCCGGCGACCCGGTGGCCCAGGCCACGGAGCTGCTGCTGGCCACCATGCGCACCTCCACCCCGGAGGGCACCCCGGCCCTGCGCAAGCAGCTGATCCAGACCAACCCCGCCCTGGGGCGCTTCCGCCTCCAGGCACTGGCCCGCTCCGAGGACCTCGTCGTCGCGGCCCTGGAGTCCCGGTTCGCCGACGACCCCCGCCTGGCCGACGCACCCGGCGGCCCGGCCCACGCCCTGCGCATGTGGGCCAGCCTCGCCGGCGCCGTGCTGCGCCACGCCACCACCGACCCCGACCACGTGCCCGGCGAGGCCCTCACTCCCGCCGCGGTGCGCCGCAGCATCGACCTGTTCCACCACCTGCTCAGGAGCCCCGAGTGACAGCGACCCGCTACACGCCCCCCGCCGAGAACCCAGCGACCGGCCCGGCCCCCGGGGCCACGGCCAGCCGCGAGGAGAACTCGCGCCACATCGGCTGGATCTTCGCCGCCCTGGTCCTGGCGATGCTGCTGGCCGCCCTCAACCAGACCGTGCTCTCCACGGCGCTGCCCACCATCGTCGGCGAGCTCGACGGCGTGAACCAGATGCAGTGGGTCATCACCGCCTACATCCTGGCCAGCACCATCATGATGCCGGTCTACGGCAAGCTCGGTGACCTCATCGGCCGCAAGCCGCTGCTCATCGCGGCCATCACCACCTTCGTGGCCGGCTCCGTCATCGGCGCCCTGGCCCAGGACATGCCCTGGCTCATCGTGTCCCGCGTGGTGCAGGGCCTCGGCGGTGGCGGGCTGATGATCCTCTCGCAGGCGATCATCGCCGACGTGGTGCCGCCGCGTGAGCGCGGCCGCTACATGGGCGTCATGGGTGGCGTCTTCGCCCTGGCCTCGGTGGCCGGCCCGCTGCTCGGTGGCTGGTTCACCGAGGGCCCCGGCTGGCGCTGGGCGTTCTGGATGAGCCTGCCGCTGGGTGCCATCGCGCTCTTCGGCGCCGTCAGCTTCCTCAAGCTGCCCCACACCCCCGCCAAGGTCTCCATCGACTGGGCCGGCATGGTCGTGGCCGCGCTGGCCACCACCGGCCTCATCCTCACCGTCACCTGGGGCGGCCACACCTACGCGTGGGACTCCTGGCAGATCCTCTGGCTGATCGCCGGCACCATGGTGGCCTGGGTGCTGCTGGTGCTCGTGGAGCGCCGCGCCACCGAGCCGATCCTGCCCATGCACCTGTTCGCCCACCGCAACTTCACCCTCTCCACGGTGGCGGGCCTGTTCATCGGCATCGCGATGTTCGGCGCCCTGGGCTACATGCCCACCTACCTGCAGATGGCCTATGGCAAGTCCGCCACGGTGGCCGGCCTGCTCATGATCCCGATGATGGGCGCCATGCTCGCCACGTCGGTCTGGGCGGGCAACCGCGTGAGCCGCACCGGCAGCTACAAGACGCTGCCCCTCGTCGGCTCGGCCATCATCTCGGTGGGTCTGTGGCTGCTCTCCCTGCTGGAGGTCGGTGACCCGCTGTGGCACGTGTGCGCCGCGCTCGCGGTGCTGGGCGTGGGTCTGGGCCTGTCGATGCAGATCCTCGTGCTGGTGGTGCAGAACGCCTTCCCGCTGCGCGAGGTGGGCACCGCGACGGCCGCCAACAACTTCTTCCGCCAGATCGGCGCCACCCTCGGGTCGGCGCTCGTGGGCTCGCTGTTCACCCAGCGCCTGCACGACCTGGTGGCCGAGCGGCTGCCGATGAAGCCCGGCCAGGGCGGTGGTGCGGAGTCCTCGCTGACGCCCGACCGCATCCAGCACCTGCCGGGCCCGATCCGCGAGGTCATCGTGGGTGCGTACTCCGACGCGCTGACGCCGATCTACCTGTGGCTGGTGCCCTGTGGCCTCATCGCCACCGTGCTGCTGTGCTTCATCCGCGAGGACGAGCTGCGCACCACGCTGGACTGACGGGTCCGACGCCGTAGCCCGGCCCGGACGTGCCCCGGCCCCGCTCCCTGCGACAGGGGGCGGGGCCGGGGCACGCGCGGCGCCGGGTGCCGCCGGTTCAGGTGAGCGTCTCGAGCAGGAAGTTGCGCAGCGTCTGGTGGAAGACCTCCGGCTTCTCCGAGTGCACCCAGTGCCCGGCGCCCTTCACGGTCACCAGCCGCACCTTGGGGAAGAGCTCCTCCATCGCCGGGCGGTACTCCTCCTGCACGTAGTCGGAGTCGCCACCGGCGATCCACAGCACCGGACCGTCGAACTGGCGCTCGCGCAGCTCCTCGGGGAAGCCCATGACCACCGGCAGGTTCTCCAGCAGCATCGGCAGGTTGGCCTTCCAGCTCCAGCGGTCGCCCTCGGTGCGGGTGAGGTTCTGCAGCAGGAAGGCGCGAGTCGTGTAGTCGGGCACCTGCTCGGCCAGGGCCTCGTCCACCTCCTGGCGGCGCTCCATCGAATCCAGCTCGAGGGCCTGCAGGGAGCCCAGCAGGTGGCTGAACTCGCTCGCGTTCTCGCTGTTCACCGGGGAGATGTCCACCACCACCAGGCGGTCCACCATCTCCGGGAAGAGCAGCGCCACGGCCATGGCCACCTTGCCCCCCATCGAGTGACCCACCACGTTGACCGCCCCCTCGGGCCAGGTCTCGCGGACGGTGGCCTCCACCGCGCGGGCCATCTCCCGGTAGTCGAACTCCTCGGTGTGCTCCGAGGCGCCGTGGTTGGGCAGGTCCACCAGCAGGGAGCTCGCGTAGTCCTGCAGGTCGCCGGCGACGGTGCGGAAGTTGCGTCCCTGTCCCATGAGGCCGTGGAGGAAGACGATGCGCTCGTCCCCTCCCTCGACGACGTGGGTGTTCAGGGCGCTGGCCATGGGGGGGTCTCCTACCGGGTTTTCGAGGGCGTGCACAGTGTGCCGCACAATGGGGCGATGCTCCCCTTCCTCCTGCTGTCCACGCGCGCCGAGGACGACCTGGCCCACCAGGAGCACGAGGCGGTGGCACGCCACATGGGGGTCCCGCCGGAGCGCGTCGTGCAGTGGCGCCTGGAAGCCTGGCCGATGCCGGGGCTGGACCTCGGCCGGTGGGCCGGCGTGATCATCGGCGGCAGCCCGTTCACCGTCTCCGACCCGCCCGGGTCCAAGGACCCCGTGCAACGCCGGGTGGAGGCCGACCTGACCGCGGTGCTCGACGCCGTGGTGGCGGCGGACTTCCCCACCTTGGGCCTCTGCTACGGCATGGGCGTGCTCGGCGTCCACCAGCAGGCCACCGTGGACACCACGCACGGGGAGCAGCTCGCCGCACCGGTCGTCACCCTCACCGAGGCCGGTGCCGACGACCCACTGCTCGAGGGCGTCCCGCGGCAGTTCCGCGCGTGGGTGGGCCACAAGGAGGCCGTCGCCACCCCCTCGTCGGGGATGACCGTGCTGGCCGGCTCCGCGGCCTGCCCCGTGCAGCTGGTCCGCGTGGGCCGACACGTGCGCGCCACCCAGTTCCACCCCGAGCTCGACGCCGAGGGGCTGGCCGCCCGGGTGGCCGTCTACGCCCACCACGGCTACTTCGCCCCCGAGGAGGCGGCCGACATCGTGGCCGCGGCCCGCACCACGGACGTGTCCGCCTCGCACCGCCTGCTCGCCCGCTTCGCCGCGCTGTACGGGTGATGGGCGTGGACCTGCGCTCGACCCCTCCCCTGCACTGCGGCCACTTCTCCGCCGGACGGTGCCGCTCCTGCACGCTCATGGGCACGCCCTACGCCGACCAGCTGGCCGCCAAGGATGCCGCCGTCCGCGAGCGCCTGGGCCCCCTGGTGCCCGACCACGGCTGGCAGGAGCCGCTGCCGAGCGCCGCCGCGGGCTTCCGCAACAAGGCCAAGCTGATGGTGGGCGGCACCGCGGGTGCGCCCACCCTGGGCATCCTCGACGCGGACGGACGCGGGGTGGACCTGCGCACCTGCGGCCTGCACGAGGCGGCCCTGGCCACCGTGCTGGACCGCCTCGCGCGCTTCGTGACCCGCGCTGCCCTGCCGCCCTACGACGTGGCCCGCCGCCGCGGGGAGCTCAAGCACCTGGTGCTCACCGCCTCCCCCACCGGAGAGCTCATGCTGCGCCTGGTGCTGCGCACCACCGGGCCGTTGGAGCGGGTCCGGGAGCACCTGCCCGGCCTGTTGGCCGACCTGCCGCAGCTGCGGGTGGTGAGCGCCAACATCCACCCCGAGCACAAGGCCACCCTCTCCGGTGCGCAGGAGGTGCCACTCACCGAGGAGACGCTGCTGTCCGTCCCGATGGGGCCGGTGGTGCTCCACGTGGGCCCGGATTCCTTCCTGCAGACCAACACCGCCGTCGCGGCGGCCCTCTACGCGCAGGTGACCGACTGGCTCACCGACCGTGGTGCGGCCACGGTGACCGACCTGTACTGCGGCGTGGGCGGGTTCGCGCTGCACGCGGCCGCCGCCGGCATCGAGGCGGTGGGCGTGGAGGTCTCGGCCGATGCGGTGCGCGGCGCGACCCGCGGTGCGCGGGACCTGGCGGG
>NZ_KV824664.1:0-747 GCF_001816045.1 Kytococcus sp. HMSC28H12 | reverse complement strand
CCCGGGTGGACCTCTGGGCCACGCCGGCCCCGGAGTCCGGGAGGAGCGAGCGCCCGAAGCCACGCCGCGCCCTGGCGGGGGCGGAGGTGGCCCGGGTCCACGCTCCGGACACCCGGCTCGCCGGGGGCAACCAGGCGGTGCCGGTGGACTTCCTCGTCCCCACCCGGGAGGTGGAGGAGGTGCTGCGCACCACGGCAGGCCGTGCGGAGCTCACCGCCGTACCGGTGGCGGGGTCGCCGGTGGCCGGGGAGGACTCGTGAGCGAGGACGTGCTGCTGGCCGTCGAGCCGCAGTGGGACCCGCCGCTGGCGGCCGTCCTGAGCCAGGTGCCCGGTGCCCGGGTGGTGCGCCGCTGCGTGGACGTGGCCGACCTCCTCGGCGTGGCCGAGGCCGGCACCGGCACCGTCGCCGTGGTGTCCGCGGGGCTGCGCGACATGGACCGTGAGTGCGTGGACGCCCTGCGGTCCGTGGAGGTCGTGGTGGTGGGGGTGCACGCGCCGCACGACGAGGCGGCCCAGCGTCGGCTGGCCCAGTGGGGGGTGTCGGTGTCGGCCGCGTGGACCGCGACGGTGGAGGAGTGGGCGGACGTCCTCGTGCGCGCCCGTGCCGCGGCCGCGCCGACCGAGGGCGGGGAGGAACAGCCCGAGCTGGAGCACGCCGCCGCGGGGGAGGGTGCCCCACCGGGTTCCGGGATCGAGCGACGGGGCGCGGTGGTGGCCGTCTGGGGGCCGCCCGGGGCTCCGGGGCG
>NZ_KV824663.1:0-551 GCF_001816045.1 Kytococcus sp. HMSC28H12 | reverse complement strand
AGCGCCTCCGGAGGTGCCAGCAGGCGGTCGGCGGCGTCGGTGGAGCCCACGAGACGGTCGGCCGCCGGCCCGCGCAGGTGCGAGACCGGAGCGTCCGGGGCGGCGTCCCCCTCTTGGGGCCACCGCTCGGAGAGCACGACGTCCTCCAGAGGCGCCTTGCGCGACCACGCCGCCCGCTGCAGCCCCGGCTCCGGCGGCCGCTCGTCCGGCCAGCCCAGGCACAACCAGCCCAGCGTCTCCACGCCCTCGGGCAGGTGGAGCAGACCCGCCAGGTCCGCCGGCTCGAAGAGGGTCACCCACCCCATGCCCAGCCCCAGCGCCCGGGCGGTCAGCCACATGTTCTGGATGGCGCACGCGCACGACCACAGGTCGGTGTCCGGGAAGGTGGCACGCCCCAGCACGCCGGCGGCCGGGGTGCGGCGGTCACAGGCCACCACCACGCCCACCGGGGCCTCCCGCAGCCCCTCGAGCTTGAGGTCCAGCAGCCGCGCCGCCCGCTCGGGCACGAGCAGGTCCGCCTGGGCCACGCGCGCCGCGTCTGCGAGGTGCGC
>NZ_KV824662.1:0-9929 GCF_001816045.1 Kytococcus sp. HMSC28H12 | reverse complement strand
TGTCGCTCGTGGGGCGCCGGCCGCGGCGGGGGCGCGCGTGAGTGCCGGCGCCACCCTGCCCGAGGTGGCCACGCCGGTGACCCTGCCGCCGGAGGTCGAGGCCGCGCCGCAGGAGGTGGAGGCGCTCGCCGAGCTGCTGGCGACCCGCCGCCTGGCGGTGGTGACCGGCGCCGGCATGTCCACGGCATCGGGCATCCCGGACTACCGCGGACCGGACGGGGTGCGCCGCGTGCAGCCCATGACCATCGGGGACTTCCGTGCCGGCCCGGCCTCGCGGCTCCGCTACTGGGCGCGGGCCTTCGTGGGCTGGGAGCGGTTCACCGGCGCTCGTCCCAACACCGGCCACCGTGCGCTGGCCGCCCTGCAGTGCGAGGGGGTGGACACCGGGGCGGTCGCGGGCATCACCGGGGTGATCACGCAGAACGTGGACGGGTTGCACCAGCGGGCCGGGTCGCCGGACGTGCTCGAGCTGCACGGGACGCTCTCGCGCATCGTGTGCCTGGCCTGTGGGGCCACCGAGGAGCGCGAGCACCTGCAGGCGCGCCTGGCCGAGGCGAACCCCGACCACCGTCGGGTGGCGCTGGACGCCGGGCAGGTGCGTCCGGACGGCGACGTGGCCCTGGACGAGGAGGCCGTGGCGGCCTTCCGTGCGCCCCGCTGCCTGGCGTGCGGGTCCGACGAGCTCAAGCCGGACGTCGTGTACTTCGGGGAGAACGTGCCCCGCCCCCGGGTGGACGCGGCGTACGCGATGGTGGACGCCGCCGACGGGTTGCTCGTGCTGGGCTCGAGCCTCAAGGTGATGAGCGGGTACCGCTTCGCCCGGCACGTGCACCGCGCCGGGGGACCGGTGGTGGTCCTGACCCGCGGCTGGCACCGCGCGGACCGGGAGGCCACGCTCACGGTGGACGCGATGGTGCACACGACGCTTGCCGCGGTGGCCGACCGCCTCGGGGTGGGCGTCCCCGAGGCGTGACCCCGGTGCGGGAGCGTGGCGACCGGGTGCGCGCTGACCGGGAGTGCCCTGCGGGGGCTCAGACCCTGCGCAGCACCGCGGTGACCTTGCCCAGGATGGTGGCGTCGTTGCCGTCGATGGGGTCGAAGGCCGGGTTGTGCGGCTGCAGCCACACCTGGTTCTTGACCTTCTTGTAGGTCTTCACGGTGGCCTCGTCGTCGAGCAGCGCGGCCACGATGTCGCCGTTGATGGCGGCCTGCTGGCGGCGCACCACCACCCAGTCGCCGTCGCAGATGGCGGCGTCCACCATCGAGTCACCCTTGACGCGCAGCAGGAAGAGCTCGCCGTCGCCCACGATCTGGCGGGGGAGCGGGAAGACGTCCTCCACGCGCTCCTCGGCGAGGATCGGCCCGCCGGCGGCGATCTGCCCCACGACCGGCACGTAGGAGGCCGGCGGGCGGGAGTCGGCCGCCTCGGAGGGGTCCCAGGTGTCCTCCGGGAGCTTGCGGTACCCGCGGTCGCCCGGCCACTGGGCGTCGAGGATCTCCAGCGCGCGGGGGCGGTTCGGGTCGCGGCGGATGTAGCCCTTGCGCTGCAGTGCGTTGAGCTGGTGCTGCACGGAACTGGCCGAGGCGAGCTCCACCTCCTCGGCGATCTCGCGCATGCTCGGCGGGTACCCGCGCTCGTCGATGGAGCGGCGGATGCACTCCAGCACACGGGTCTGCCGGTCGGTCAGCGGCTCGTTCCGGCGCAGGCCGGGCTCGTTCTTCTCGGTCATGTCGGGGTCCCCCTTCGCGGGTCGTCGCGGCGGAGAACTGCGCGTCATGACGCCGGATCTCCGAGGTTGTCGGTGGTCACCGCTTCACTGCGTGGTGTCGGCAGGGCGTGCGGCGGGAGGTCCCGCTCGTACGCACGGCCGACAACCGGTGCACACAGGATACGACGTCACCGTCCCGCCAGAAGGACATCCGTTCGGGCGTGTCTTGGTGAGTGTCGGTCACCTGTGCTACACATAGTACAGACATGCGACGGACATCCGTCCGGACCTGGAGGAGATGACATGACTGCGATGACTGCGATGCCGCTGGAGGTGCGACCCGTTCGCCGTGGCGGGCGCCCGGTCGCGTCGGCCCGGGGGGCGGTGCGCCCGGCACCTCGCATGCGACTGACGGCCCGGGGGCGCGCGGCGCGACAGGCGCTCGTGATTGCCGTGGCGGTGGTGATGGTGCTGCTCGTCGCCTGGCAGGCGACCGGCGCCGGCCGGGACGCGGGGGTGGCCGAGCGCGTGGTGGTGGCCCAGGACCAGACGCTGAGCCACGTGGCCGTGGAGCACCTGCCCGAGGTGCCCGTGGACCGCGCGGTGCTCATGCTGCAGGAGGCGAACGGACTGGGCACCAGCCAGGTGCAGGCCGGTCAGGAGCTGGTCATCCCGCGTCGTTGACGAGGGAGTCGGCCCGGCCGGGGAGGAGGGACCGGCCAGGAGGGGGTCAAGGACTGCGTGGTCCTCAGGGACGTGTGGCCACGCGTGATGGGGTGCGCCGCGGACGTGAGACATCCGTGGCAGGGACGCCCCGTGAGGGAGAGAGCCCTCCCCACCGCCTCGTGGCGGTGGGGAGGGCTTCCGCTCGTGGGGGACCTGTCCGGGCGTGCCGTGGCCCGGTCAGTCGAGGGGGGTACCGGTGGCGCGACGCCACATGGGGCCGAGGCCCTCGAAGGGCGCGAACCAGCCGGAGATGTGCACGTCCATGACCAGCCCGTTGACGCCGGCGGTGAGGAAGTCGCTGGCGCCGCGCACGACCTCCACGGGCTGCAGGGCCAGCAGGTCGCCGGGCTCCTCCGCGTCGAGCATGCCCTGCTCCACCGCGAAGTGGCGGGCCCGCTCGCTGCTGGTGAACCCGAGCAGCATCATGGCGCCCTCGATCTGCGCGGCGACGGGAGCCACGGACCCCTCCGGCCCCGCGGGCAGGAACCACCAGCGCGGCAGGGCGAAACCGGCCCTCCACAGGGCGGTGATGGTCTCCTGGTCGCCACGGTCGCGCGTGAGGGCGTGGAGGCGGTCGGTCTCGTTGGGGGCGGGCATGGCGAGGTCCATGGCCCCACTCCACCACACGCGGGGCCCGCCCGGTGGTCGCAGCGCCGCAGCCGGGGCTCGGACTCGTCGTGCGTGGGTGGTGCAGGAGCGGGGTGGCGCAGAGGTGGCACACCCCCTGGCGGCGTCGCGGAGGGCTGGCACCATGGCCGGTGTGAGCGTGCGTCGGTCCGGTGGGTGGCGTCGCGGTGGGGCCGCGGCGACGGTGGTGGGGGCCCTGGTGCTGGGAGCCGCACCCCTGTCTTCCGCGGGAGCCGGGACGGCGCCTTCCGTCGCCGCGTCAGGCGCGCCCCGCCCGCACGCCATGGCGCACGCTGCTGCGCGCGACGGGGACGGGTCGGATGTCGACACGGGGCCTGCCGCTCGCATCGAGGACCCGACCGGCCGGCGCCCGGGCCGCACCGGCACGTGGGGCGACCACCCGACCGCCTCGCGCGACCTGGGGGACCTGCCCTGTCGGGAGCTGCTCTTCGTGGGGGTCCGTGGGTCCGCCGAGCAGGTGCCCTGGGGCAACACGGTGAACCGTGCCCGGGAGGGTCTCGCCGAGCGCCTGGACCGGTCGGTGAACCAGGTGTGGCTGGAGTACCCGGCGGTGGACCCGCACACGCTGCGCACCGCCGACCTCGAGGGCGCCGTCCTGGAGGCCACGCCGCGCGCGAGCCGGTACTTCGCCTCGGTGGACGCCGGCAGCGCCGAGCTCACGCGCGTGCTGGGTGCCAGTGCCCGGGAGTGCCCGGGGCAGCAGGTGGTGGTGGTCGGCTTCTCGCAGGGTGCGCAGGTGATCACGCGCGCCCTGGCCGGTGGTGCCGACAGCTCGACGCTGGCCGCGGCGCTGCTGCTGGGGAACCCCGCGCACCACCCGGGGCAGAACGTCCGGGAAGTCGGTGGACAGCTGGACACCCCCGCCATCGGGCTGGCGGCCACGCTGACCTACCTGCGCTCCCGGGCGCGCCCGCAGGAGACCACCACGCGGCGCCAGGCCGTGCACAACCTCGTCTCGGAGGTGTTCGCGCTGCACCGCGGCGAGGTGTCCAACAGCTCCATCGCGGCCACACTCGAGGCCGGTGGCGACGTCATCGCGCCGGGGGAGTACTCCCGCGTGCTCAGCATCTGCAGCACCGGTGACGTGGTCTGTGACGCCGCGCCGGCCATGAGCCGGGTGCTGACCTCGGCCACGGGCCTGGAGGACGAGTTCGCGACCGCGCGGCCCATCCACGGCGGGTATGCCGGGGAGGTGCTGCGCCCCGGCATCGAGGCGCTGGTGAACCTGATCGCCCCGGACGACGCTCCGCGTGACGCGTCGGGTGACGCCTCGGGGCGACCGCGCGACGGCGGCGAGGGGACGCATCAGGGGGCGCGAGAAGGGGCGGACGAGCGTGCGCACGGGGGCGTGGACGGCGCGCCGCACGGTGCCGGCGGCACTGACCCGGCTGATCCCGCCGACCCGGCCGACCCCGGGGGCGGCACGACGCCCGGCGACCTCGCCGCGGGCACGGGCCGTGAGGGCGGCTCCCCGTGGGTGGAGACCGGTCCGCCCGCGTGGGTCCTGCCCACGGTGTCGGTGGCGGCAGGGGTGTTCTTCCTCACCTCGTGCGGCCTCGGCCTGGCGTTGTGGAGGCGGCGGTGACCGATCCCGTGGAGACGGTGGGTGCCCGTCCCGCCGCGGCGGAGGAGAAGGGCGTGCACGAGGCGGGTGACCGTCCCGAGCGCCCCGGCGATCGGGGTGCGCGGCGCCGCGACCGCAGGGCCGTCGCAGCCCTGGTGGCGCTGCTGGTGCTGCTGCTCACCCTTCTGGTGGGCGACCTGGCGCTGCGGCGGTACGTGGTCGGCCGCATCGAGCAGGAGGTCGGGGCCACCGTGCACGGCCGGGTGCGGGCCGACCTGGACGGCTGGCCGACCGCCTGGCACGTGGCCCGCGACGAGTACCCGGAGATCGACGGGACACTCTCCGGCGCGGTGGTGGAGGTTCGCGGTCGCACCGTGCTCGTGGACGCCGACGTGCGCGCGCGGGACGTGCGCGACCTCTCCGGGGGCGGGGACGCGGTGCACGTGGAGCACCTGGCCGGGCGCGTGCGCACGAGCTGGGAGGACCTCTCGCGCGTGACCGGGGCGGACCTCTCGGGTGACGAGGACGGGCGCCTGTCCATCACCACCGACGTGCCGGTGATGGGGGAGCGGTTGCCGGTGAGGGTGACCGGTCGCCCGGTGGTGGACCCCGCGACGGGGCAGCTGGGGCTGGCGGACGCGCAGGCCTCCCTGGACGAGGTGGACGTGCCCCAGGACGTGGTGGACGGGCTGTTGCCGCGGGTGGCCACCTACGCCAACCTGCCCACCTACGAGGGGCTGCGCTGGACGGGGGTGCGGGCGACGGCCGAGGGGGTCGAGCTGGAGCTCCGCGGCGAGGGGGTCGACCTCCCGCGACACGCCGGCTGAGGGAGTGGAAAGCGCGGCCCGGAGCCGGGTTCCGGGCCGCTGGGCCGGGAGGTTTGCGACCGGCGCCGGGGAGGCCGTAGGCTCTACATCTAGTGGTGCTGAGGAGATCAGCACACAAGATGATCCACTTTTCGCCGTATCACGCGCCACCGGGAGGAGTTCCGCCGTGCACTGTCCGTTCTGCCGCCACGAGGACACCAAGGTGGTGGACTCGCGCGTCCAGGAGGACGGTACGGCCATCCGCCGGCGCCGCCAGTGCACCGCCTGCGAGCGGCGCTTCGGCACGGTGGAGTCGGCCACCCTCAGCGTGGTCAAGCGCTCCGGCGCCAGCGAGCCGTTCCGGCGGGACAAGGTGATGTCCGGGGTGCGCAAGGCGTGCCAGGGCCGCCCGGTCACCGACGACCAGCTCGGCCTGCTCGCCCAGCGCGTGGAGGAGAGCATCCGCTGCACCGGCCAGGCCGAGATCGACGCCCACGACGTGGGCATGGCCGTGCTGCCGGTGCTCCGGGAGCTCGACCTCGTGGCCTACCTGCGCTTCGCCTCGGTCTACCGGGGGTTCGACAGCCTGGAGGACTTCGAGCAGGCCATCACCGAGCTCCGCCAGGAGCGCGTGCCCGCCGGGGACCGCGCACCGGAGGTCGTCGGCGCCGGCTGACACCACTGGGCAGCCCGGCGAGGGGGTCGGGCCGCCCAGCCACCGCGGCCCGGACGTGCCACGCCCGACGCCGACCGTCCGTGCCCCGGCACGGACGTACGCACCACCCGCCCCGCACCACCTGCACGACCGACCGCAGACCGACCAGAGACACACCACCCCGAACCGCACTGCACGACCGGCGGACGAGAGCCCGCCACCGCCCACCAAGGAGAGGTCATGACCGACACCACACAGGCTCCCGCGTCCACCCAGCAGCCGGGCGGCGGACTCACCATCAACCGCATCCACACCACCCCGGGCGTGCACCCCTACGACGAGGTGACCTGGGAGAAGCGCACTGTCGAGCAGACCAACTGGAAGACCGGTGAGGTGATCTTCCGCCAGGAGGACGTGGAGTTCCCGTCGTTCTGGTCGGCCAACGCCTCCACCATCGTCACCACCAAGTACTTCCGCGGCGCGGTGGGCACCCCGGCCCGCGAGACCGGCCTCAAGCAGCTCATCGACCGCGTGGTGCTCACCTACGTGGCCGCTGGCAAGAAGCACGGCTACTTCGCCACCGAGGACGACGCGCTGGTGTTCGAGCACGAGCTCACCTACGCGCTGCTGCACCAGATCTTCAGCTTCAACTCCCCGGTGTGGTTCAACGTGGGCACCAAGAGCCCCCAGCAGGTGAGCGCCTGCTTCATCCTGGCCGTGGACGACTCCATGGACTCGATCCTGAACTGGTACCGCGAGGAGGGCTTCATCTTCAAGGGCGGCTCCGGTGCCGGCCTGAACCTCTCGCGCATCCGCTCCTCCAAGGAGCTGCTGAGCTCCGGTGGCAACGCGTCCGGCCCGGTGTCCTTCATGCGCGGCGCCGACGCCTCGGCCGGCACCATCAAGTCCGGTGGCGCCACCCGCCGCGCGGCCAAGATGGTCGTGCTCGACGTGGACCACCCGGACATCGCCGAGTTCATCGACACCAAGGCGCGCGAGGAGGACAAGATCCGTGCGCTGCGCGACGCCGGGTTCGACATGGACCTGGGTGGCGACGACATCACCTCGGTGCAGTACCAGAACGCCAACAACTCGGTGCGCGTCTCCGACGAGTTCATGAACGCCGTCGTGGAGGGCCGCGAGTTCGGCCTGCGCTCGCGCACCACCGGCGACGTCATCGAGACCGTCGACGCCCACGACCTGTTCCGCCGCATGGCCAGGGCCGCGTGGGAGTGCGCCGACCCGGGCATCCAGTACGACGACACCATCAACCACTGGCACACCAACCCCGAGTCGGGCCGCATCAACGCCTCGAACCCGTGCTCGGAGTACATGTCGCTGGACAACTCGTCGTGCAACCTGGCCAGCCTGAACCTGCTGAAGTTCCTCAACGACGACGACACCTTCGACGTGGAGCGCTTCCAGGCCGTCACCGAGCTGGTCATCACCGCGATGGACATCTCCATCTGCTTCGCCGACTTCCCGACCGACCCCATCGGTGAGACCACCCGCAACTTCCGCCAGCTCGGCATCGGCTACGCCAACCTCGGCGCCCTGCTCATGGCCACCGGTCACGGCTACGACTCCGAGGGTGGGCGCCAGCTGGCCGCGGCCATCACCTCGCTGCTCACCGGTGCGTCCTACAAGCGCTCCGCCGAGCTGGCTGCCGTGGTGGGCCCGTACGCCGGGTACGCCCGCAACGCCGAGGCCCACAACCGCGTGATGCGCCAGCACCGTGACGCCAACGCCCAGCTGGCCCCGATGCACGAGATGGACGCCCACATTCAGGACGCCGCCACCGAGGCCTGGGACGCCGTGGTGGCCCTGGGCGACGAGCACGGCTACCGCAACGCGCAGGCCTCCGTGCTGGCCCCCACCGGCACCATCGGCTTCATGATGGACTGCGACACCACCGGCATCGAGCCGGACTTCTCGCTGGTCAAGTTCAAGAAGCTCGTGGGTGGCGGCTCCATGCAGATCGTCAACCAGACCATCCCGCGTGCGCTGCGCCTGCTGGGCTACGACCAGGCCACCACCGAGGGCATCGTCGACTACATCGCCGAGCACGGCCACGTGGTGGACGCCCCGGGCCTGGCCGAGGAGCACTACGAGATCTTCGACACCGCGATGGGGGAGCGCGCCATCGCCCCGATGGGCCACGTGCGCATGATGGCGGCCGTGCAGCCGTTCCTCTCCGGTGCCATCTCCAAGACGGTGAACCTGCCCGAGCGCGCCACCGTGGAGGAGATCGAGGAGGTCTACCTCGAGGGTTGGAAGCTCGGCCTCAAGGCGCTGGCCGTGTACCGCGACAACTGCAAGGTGGGCCAGCCGCTCTCCAGTGGCAAGGGCGAGAACAAGGGCTCCGAGGCGTCCGACGAGGCCGAGGGCACCGACGCCCCGGCCGTGGCCGCCCCGGTGGAGAAGGTCGTCGAGTACCGCCCGGTGCGTCGTCGCCTGCCCAAGCGCCGCACGGCCCAGACCACGAGTTTCGCCGTGGGTGGGGCCGAGGGCTACCTGACTGCCGGCACCTACGAGGACGGCTCGCTGGGCGAGATCTTCCTGAAGTTCGGCAAGCAGGGCTCGACCCTGGCCGGTGTGATGGACGCGTTCTCCATCGCGGTGTCCGTGGGCCTGCAGTACGGCGTGCCGCTGGAGACCTACGTGGAGAAGTTCAGCAACCTGCGCTTCGAGCCGGCCGGCATGACCGACGACCCGGACGTCCGCATGGCGCAGTCGCTCATGGACTACGTCTTCCGCCGTCTGGCGCTGGACTACCTGGACTTCGACACCCGCGACTTCATGGGCATCCACACGGCCGCCGAGCGCGCCCGTCACCTGGAGACCGGGTCGTACTCCCCGCAGGGCGGCGGATCGGACGAGGGCGACGACTCCGACATGGAGAGCCAGCTGGAGTCCTACAGCCAGTCCATCGCGCCGGCCGCGGCCAAGCGTCCCGAGGGCGTGAACGGCTCCTCCCGCGTGGAGGCCGCCGACACCGCGCTCGAGGGTGAGACCGGGGCCCAGGCCCAGGCCACCGCGGCCGACGCCGCCCAGCCGGTTGACTCCGGGGTGCACTCCTCCGCGGAGCTCATGGAGGCCAAGTTCGGCAAGGCCGCCGATGCCCCGCTGTGCATGACCTGCGGCATCAAGATGCGCCCTGCCGGTTCGTGTCACATCTGCGAGGGCTGCGGCAGCACCTCCGGCTGCAGCTGATCGCCCACCCGGCGCCCCGGGACCCCGTCCGGACCACCTCGGTCCGGGCGGGGTCCCCGCGTGTGGGGGAGGGGTGCTCAGGCCACCTGCGTGCCCGGGGGTGGCTCGGGTCGCCCAGTCGTGACCGCCGGCGGAGGACCCACCTGGCCCGTGGGGTCCGGGGGCGGCTCGCACGCCGGGTCCCACCAGACGACGCGGTCCGGATACACCGCGGCCCGCAGGCCGTCCCGGTGCACGATGGTGTGGTGCCGTCGGCAGAGCAGCGCCAGGTTCGCCAGACTCGTCGGCCCGCCCTCCGACCAGTGCGTCACGTGGTGCGCCTCGCACCAGCCCGGGGGTCGGTCACAGCCCGGGGCCGTGCACCCGCCGTCCCGGGTGAGCAGGGCGCTGCGCATGGCGTTGGTCGCGGCCCGGTCGACCCGTCCGGTGTCCAGGGGAGTCGAGGGGCCACCGAGCATCTGGGGCAGCACGCCCGCGTCGCAGGCCATCCGGCGCACCTCGCCGGCGGAGAGCACCTCGCCACCGGAGGTCGTGCCGTACCCCGCACGCCCCCGGTCCGTGACCGGCGCCGGGCCCCGCGCCCACCCGTGGGGTGCGGGCCGCCCCTC
>NZ_KV824661.1:0-930 GCF_001816045.1 Kytococcus sp. HMSC28H12 | reverse complement strand
AGGGCGGCCAGGTGCGGGGAGCGCGCCGGGTCCAGGCCCAGGCCCAGCGCCAGGTAGGTGGCCGTGAAGTCCACGCGCGCCACGAGCCGGGCCAGGTCCACCAGCGGCTCGTCCCCGACGGCCAGGCAGTCCACCACGCGCACGCCGGCCCCGCTCGCGATGGCGGAGACGCGCTGCGCCATCGCGCCCAGCTCGTCGCGGCCGAGCAACCACAGGCCCAACGGCGTCTGCTGTGGGGCGTCGAGGAAGGGGTCGGCGAAGATGTCCCGCCCACCGCCGGCTCCCCGATCGGTGGTGGCGTTCCAGCCCTCACCGGTGGCGTACGGCCCGTCGAGGCAGGCCACCACCTCGCTCGCCGCGTGGGGCAGCTCACCGGAGGTGGCCGGCACCCGGGCACTCCGGCTGAGCATGCTCGCGGCCCGGCGGGCCGCCACCCCGGCGACGGGACCGTCGCCGAGCACCACCGGCAGCGTCTCGGCGAGGGTCAGCGCGGCCACCTTGGCCGGGTTCACGAACGCCGCGGAGTCCGGGCGGCACTCCTCGGCCACGGCGTCGAGCGTGCGTGCGAGCGACTCCCACAGGTCGTCGCGCGCCTGCAGCAGCCCGACCTCCCGGAGCCCCAGGAGCACCGGCACGAGCAGTCCCCACAGCGCGGTGCGGGAGCTCGTGGGCCCCTGCCCCACCGGCACGTGCACGCCCCGGGCGCGCTGGGCCGCATCGGACAGCGGGGTGTCGGCAGCCCCCACGGTGAGGACGGCCGCGCCCCGGCGCGCCGCCTCGTGCGCCAGGGTCACCGCCCCGGCCTCCTGCCCGGAGAGGCTGAGCGCCACCACGAGGTCGAGCGGCCCCACCCAGGCCGGCAGCGGCCCACCGTGCAGGGTGTGCACCGCGGTCGGCGAGGCCTGCCCCACCACCAGGTCCACCACCTCG
>NZ_KV824660.1:0-2138 GCF_001816045.1 Kytococcus sp. HMSC28H12 | reverse complement strand
GAGGGGGTGGTCACCGGCTCGCCCGTGCGCACCCGCCATCGGCAGCGCGAGAGCACCTCCCGGTCCGGGCTGCCGGGGTGCACCCGGGGGTCGGCCGCCAGGGCACGCTGCAGCTCCGCGGGAGCCGACCCGCCGAACCACACCCCGGTGTCCCCGTGGCGCAGCCAGGACTCCACCGCCACGAGCCCCTGCCCGAGGGTCCAGCGGCTCGCGTCGGCCTCCACCACGAGGTCCGGCAGGGTGTGCACGAGGCCGCGGCCGCGCACCAGCGGGTGGGTGAGGCGGGTGGCCAGGTGGGCGGTCTCGGCGTTCTTCACCGCCACCAGGTCCTCGGGGCGCCCGGAGATCTCCGGCCCGTCGTGCCAGGCCACGGCGTCGGGGCGGTGGCGCAGGTCCCACCCGGCCAGCCAGGCGCGCTGGGCCAGCTCCCAGTCCTCCCCGCCGTAGCCCACGAAGGTCTCGTCGAAGCCGCCCAGGGCCAGGAAGGCCGCCCGCGGCACCGCCATCACCGCGGAGATCACGTAGCGGAAGCTCGCGTCGTCGGCGGCGCGCAGGTGGTCGGTGGCGGCCAGGCCCTGGGCCAGCCAGGCCGGCTCGGGCAGCGTGGCCGGGGCGGGACCGTGCCCGGTGAGCCAGTCGGTGACCCCGGCCGGCGTCCACCCGGAGGCGTCGTGGTGCCGACGCCGGCCCACCACCAGGGTCGGCACCGGGCCCGATGCCGCCTCGGCCAGCACGCGCAGGCAGTCCGGCTCGGGCACCATGTCGCCGTCCAGGAACACCAGCACCTCACCGGTGGCCGCCGCGGCGCCCAGGTTGCGTGCGGCGGCGGCCCGGAAGCCCCGCCGCTCCTGACGCACCAGGCGCAGCCGCAGCGGGTGGTCCGTGGGCAGCACGGGGGCGGTGGGCGAGCCGTCGTCGGCCACCACCACGTCCACCCGGTGGGCCGGCAGCGTCGTGTGGCGCAGTGCCTGCAGCAGCCGGGCCAGGCGCTCGGGGGAGTCGTGGTGGGGCACCACCACGGTGACGCTCGGCCCGGTCACCGCAGGCTCCTCAGCAGGTCGGCGGCCTCCGCCCAGGAGGGCCACAGGTCGGTCTCGGGGCCCAGGCGGGTCGATGCGGGGTCGGCCAGCGCGGTCACCAGCGCGTCCGTGAGCTCGTGCAGGGCCTCGTCGTGGTGCACCAGCTGGAGCGCCCCCGGCATCCGGGCGTCCTGCTCGCGTGCGTAGGGCGAGTCAGCCACCAGCGGCCGCCGGCCGGCCGCGAGCCAGGAGTTCACCGATCCCGAGGCCGACACGTGGCGGTGGTGGGCCACCGGCACGGCCACCGCCCGGCAGGCGGCGGCCAACTCGGCATCGGTGAGCCAGCCGGTGGTCACGAACCGGGTGCCGGCCGTGGCGGCGCGCTCCTCGAGGGCGTCGACGAGGTCCTCGTGGCCCGGCGCGGGGCGGCCGAGGTTGAGTACGCCGGTGGGGCGGCGGTCGGCGGGCAGGCGCGGGTCGCGCGCGGCCGCGGCGGTGGCGTCCACCACCTCCTCCACGCCCTTGCCCGGGTAGAGGAAGCCGAGGGTGGCCACCCACCTGCCCGGTGGGACGTCATCGGGCACACCCTCGTCGGTCGTGACGGACCCCGCGGGCTGACGCACCTCGCGCTCCACGGGCAGCGGCACCACGCCGATGCGGTCGGCGTCCACCCCCGTGGCCGCGGCCAGCAGCCCCCGCTCGTGCTCGCTGCTCACCACCACCGCGTCGGCCGCCGCGCACACGCGGTGGTAGGCCGCGGTGCGGGCCTCCTGTCCGGTGCCGTCGCTGGGCTGGGGCACGTCGTGCAGCACCACCTGCACCGATGCCGTGGCGGCCACCAGGCGCTCCAGCGCGTCGGCGGCCGCCGCCGGGGTGGGGCCGAACGCGCGGTCGGTGAAGTGCACCACCACGGTGCGCCCGGCCAGACGGGTGGCCGGGCCGTCCGGTGCGCTCCAGGCCCTGGCGGCCACGTCATCGGGGGCCAGGTCCTCGGTGGCCAGCCGCAGCAGCTCACCCGCTCCCGCGTGCGCCAGCCGCCGGGCGTGCAGCACCACCCCGTGCTGGTCCGGTCCCACCACCACGTGCAGCGCGTCGTCGGTGTCCGTGGTGGCCACCTGC
>NZ_KV824659.1:0-628 GCF_001816045.1 Kytococcus sp. HMSC28H12 | reverse complement strand
ACTCGACTGTCGAGTTCGGCACCGGTGCGGAACTGGGCCCGGTGTCAGCCCGAGTGCAGCACCGGTGCGGGTCTCGCCACCTCGCCCCACCCGGTGAGGACGGCCGCCCCACCGCACCGCTCAGGCCACCACGCGCACCTCGGCCCGGTGTCCACCGGAGAGGAGCTTGGCGTCGCAGGTCACCAACGGTTGCCCGGTGATCTCCGCGAGCGCCACGTACGCCGCGTCGTAGGCCGACATCGCGTGGCGGAGCTCCCAGATGCGCGGCGCCAGCCCCCGCAGCGGTACCCGCTCCACCGGCCAGGCGAGGAAGGCGCCCAACCGGTTCAGGGCCACGCCCTCGGCGAGCTTGCCCCCGAGCACCTGGCCCCGCAGCGCCGAGGTGATTTCCACGTCGATGTGGTGCGGTGCCGTCACACCGCGCACCACCAGCCCGGAGAGGTCCGGCTCGGTGGTCCGCCCGAGCAGCACATTGACGGCGGCCGAGGCGTCGAGGACGGTCACTCGCCGCGCCCGGACCGCACGATGTCCACAGCCTGCCCGATGCGGTGGGTCCCCTCAGCGGCGCCGGCGCCACCACCGCCGCGGCCGGGCGGCCCGCTCCGCCTCCTCGTGCGCGCGGCGGGCC
>NZ_KV824658.1:0-11037 GCF_001816045.1 Kytococcus sp. HMSC28H12 | reverse complement strand
CCCCGCGCCCCGTCCGCCTCCCACAGGCGGCGGGGCGCGGTCGCCTCTAGGCTGCCTGGGAACCCACCACCACCCGGGAGGCCCCATGGACATCTGCCAGATCATCCAGCGCCAGCACGACGAGCAGCGCACCCTGTTCTCCTACCTCGAGGAGTGGGACCGCACCGACACCGAGGGCCTGGGTGCCGTGTGGAAGCGGCTGGCGATCCTGCTGGAGACCCACGCCGAGGCCGAGGAGAAGTACTTCTACCCCCACCTGCTCACCCTGGGCACCGGCGGCGCGGACGCCCCGAACGCCGAGCACGAGATCGAGGACGCGCTGGAGGACCACAACTCCATCCGCGAGGCGGTGCGCCGGGTGGACGCCGAGGAGGTGGGCTCCGAGGCGTGGTGGAAGGCCGTGGTGGACGCCAACGTGGCCAACTCCACCCACATGGGCGAGGAGGAGCGCCAGGACCTGCTGGACTTCCGCCAGCAGGCATCGCTGCAGCTGCGCCACGACATCGCCGTGGAGTTCCTGCGCTACGAGGCGCTCAAGGCCGCGAAGGGCATCACCCCGCAGGACAAGGACCCGCAGGAGTGGATCGACGACCACGACGACACCGACGCGCAGGCCAGCGACCGCGCCGGTGACGCGCCCACCAAGAGCCTGCAGGCCAGCGAGACCGAGTGACGCGCCGGGGCGTCCCTCAGGGGCGCTCCCACGCCGCCACGGGCCCCGGCTCCACCACGAACATGCGGTGGGGTCGGGGCTCGTCGCTCCCCACCTGCGCCCACCACTCGGGTGAGCGCTGGCGGCACTTGGCCCCCAGGTGCTCCCACTCGAAGGCGAGCTGCCCGTCGGTGAGCGGCAGGCGCAGGTGCGGGTCGGCATCGCAGACCACCCGGGTGCGGTCGAACCGGTAGCCGCGGGCGTCGGCGGCATCGGCGAGGCCGTGCAGCCAGGTCGCGATGCCGAGCACCGGGTCGTCCAGCGCCCGGAAGCGCTCCAGCTGGGGATGCTGCGTATAGCCCTTCGTCAGCCCCCGCAGCACCTTCTGCGCCAGCAGACCCTCCCGCCAGCCGGCCACCAGGGCGGCACGGTCCAGCTGGGCGGGGTGCACACTCCACAGACGCATCGGGTGATGGTGTCACGGGCCCTAGGCTCGGCGCATGCAGCAGACCACCGAGTACCAGCCCGGCCTGACCATCCGCACCCTGCGCCTCGAGGCGCCCGTCGACCACGGCCTGTCCCGGCCTCCGGCGACCGGCCCGGACGCCCCGGCGGACGTGGCCCTGCCCGCAGACACGCTCGAGCTCTTCGCCCGCGTGGTCACCGGCACCGACGGGGCGGACAAGCCGTATCTGGTCTTCCTGCAGGGCGGCCCGGGCGGCGAGGCCCCACGTCCCTCCCTCACCCTCTCGAGCCCGTCGTGGCTGCGGCGTGCCCTGCAGGACTACCAGGTGGTGATGCTGGACCAGCGGGGAACGGGCCTGTCCACCCCCGTGGGGAGCACCCTGGGGCCGCGCCGCACCGCGCCCGGGCTGACCGGCGTCCTGGCCGGTACCACGCCCGCCCAGCAGGCCGCCTACCTGCAGCACTTCCGGGCGGACTCGATCGTCGCGGACTGCGAGCTGGTGCGCGAAGCCCTGGGGGCCGAGCAGTGGACCGTCCTCGGGCAGTCCTTCGGCGGCTTCACCTCCCTGCACTACCTCGCCACCCACCCCGAGTCCCTGGCCGGTGCGCTCATCACCGGCGGTCTGCCGCCGGTGGACCACACCATCGAGGAGGTCTACGGCGCCACTTGGGAGCTGATGATCGGGAAGTCCGAGGAGCACCACCGCCGCTTCCCCGGCGACCGCGCCCGCATCGCCGAGCTCACCGAGCGCGCGGCCGACGGCGAGATCGTCCTGCCGAACGGCGACGTCGTCTCCCCCGAGCGCTTCCGAACCGTCGGCCACGGGCTGGGCATGTCCTGGGGCTCCGAGCGGCTGCACCACCTGCTGGAGCGCGACCACACGTCATCGGCCTTCGCGGCCGACCTCGAGGGGATGCTGCCGTTCGGCGGTCGCAACCCCTTGTACTCGGTCCTGCACGAGTCCTCGATGGCGGACGGCGTCGCCACCCGCTGGGCGGCCGACCGCACGATCCCCGGTGCGGTGGCGGCGGACCCGACGCTGCTGGGCGGGGAGCACCTGCACCGGTCGCTGTTCACCGAGGACAGCCTGCTGGCACCGTTCGCGGAGGCGACCGACCTGCTGGCCGAGGTCGAGTGGGCGGAGCTCTACCCGGCCGAGGCGCTGCGCCGGGCTGACGTGCCCGTGGCCGCGGCGGTCTACAGCAACGACGCCTACGTGCCGCGCGACTTCTCGCTGGAGACGGCCGCGCTGCTCCAGGACGCCCGGGTGTACGAGACCAGCGCGCACGAGCACAACGGGCTGGGCGCCGGCGAGGACGTGTTGGACCACCTCATCGGACTGCTGCAGGGCACCCGCTGGCGGTGATTGCCGGCGAGTGCCCTGCAGGGGTGGGGCACTCGGCCCACGGGACGCGCGTCAGGGGGTCATGACCACCTTGAGGCAGTTGTCCTGCTTCTTCTGGAAGACCTCGTACATGCGCGGGGCGTCCTCCAGGCCCACCCGGTGGGTGGCAAGGTCCTCCAGGCCCAGCACGTCCTCGTCCTGCGTCACGACGTCGAACAGCTCGGGGGTCCACTGCTTGACGTGGCACTGGCCCATCCGCATCGCGATGCCCTTGTCGAACATGGTCATCATCGGCATCGGGTCCACCATGCCCCCGTAGACGCCCGAGATCGAGACCGTGCCACCGCGCCGCACCGACTCGATGCAGCCGTGCAGCGCCGCGAGGCGGTCGATGCCCGCGTTCTCGATGGCCGGCTTGCCGATGACCCCGGGCAGCCGGCCGGCGGCGGTGATGACGCGCTCGGCCACCGGGTTGCCGTGGGCCTCCATGCCCACCGCGTCCAGGGCGCCGTCGGCACCCCGCCCGTCGGTGAGCTCCGCGATGGCGCGGCCGACCTCCTCCGGTTTGCGGCCCTTCCCGTCCACCTGGTTCAGGTCCACCACCTCAGCGCCCCAGGCGCGGGCGGCTGCCAGGCGCTCGGGCACCAGGTCCACCCCGATGACGCGGCCGACCCTCCCCAGCCGCAGCGCGGTCCGGACGGCCAACTGCCCCACCGGACCCAGTCCGAAGACGGCCAGCGTGCCGCCCTCGGGGACCTGGGCCCACTGCACGCCCTGCCACGCGGTGGGCAGGATGTCCGAGAGGTACAGGTAGCGCTCGTCGGCGCCGTGCTCGGGCAGCGTCACCGGTCCGAACTGGGCCTGCGGCACGCGCACGTACTCGGCCTGGCCGCCGGGCACCGCGCCGTAGAGATCGGTGTACCCGAACAGCGAGGCCCCCTTGCCCTGGTCGCGGTTCTGCGTGGTCTCGCACTGGGCGAACAGCCCACGGGAGCACATCCAGCAGTGGCCGCACGAGATGTTGAACGGCACCACCACGCGGTCGCCGACGGACAGCCCGGACGCCGCGGCCTCGGGCCCGACCTCCTCCACGACGCCCATGAACTCGTGGCCCAGCACGTCCCCGGGGTGCAGGAACGCCCCGAGCACCGAGTACAGGTGCAGGTCGGAGCCGCAGATGGCGGTCGAGGTGACACGGACGATCGCGTCGGTGGGCTGCTGGATGACGGGGTCCGGGACGGTCTCCACCCGGACGTCCTGGGGGCCCTGCCAGGTCAGTGCGCGCATGGTCCTGCTCCTTGCCCGGCCGGGGCCGGATGGGGGTCCTGCTCGGTCGGCTCCACGCTAGACGTGATCCGTCCAGCGCGCGCGGTGAGCGCCGCGCCCCTACCGTGGAGGCATGGACTCCACCGTGTCGAGCACACCGTCCACCCTCCCCTCCCCGTCCGCCCGCCCGGCCACGTCCCCGTCCGCAGGCACCGCCCGCCCGGCACCCCGTGGCGGCGAACCACTGGCCCTGGTGGTGGGGGCATCGCGCGGGCTGGGCCTGCTCTGTGCCGAGCAGCTCATCCAGCACGGCCACCGCGTGGTGCTCTCCTCGCGCAGCCAGGAGTCCTTGGAGGCCGCCCGCGCCCAGCTGCTCGCCGAGCACCCCGAGGCCACCGTCGACATCGCCCCCTGCGACGTCTCCGACCGCCATGCGGTGACCGCGCTCGTCGAGGGTGTGGAGCGTGACCTCGGCCCCATCGAGGTGCTGCTCACGGTGGCCGGCATCATCCAGGTGGGGCCCGCGCAGGCGATGACCCTGGAGCACTTCGACCAGGCCGTCGGCACCATGCTCATGGGTCCGGTGAACGTGACGATGCAGGTGCTCCCGCACATGCGGCAGCGGGGACGCGGCCGCATCGGCACCGTCACCAGCGTCGGCGGCAAGGTGGCGCCCCCGCACCTGCTGCCCTACTCCACGGCCAAGTTCGGCGCCGTCGGCTTCAGCGAAGGCCTCACGGCCGAGCTGGCCGGCACCGGCGTCACGGCCACCACCATCGTGCCGGGCCTCATGCGCACCGGCTCGCACGACGCCGCCCTGTTCACCGGTGACGCGGCCCGGGAGTTCGCCTGGTTCGGCCCCTCGGCCTCGCTGCCCCTGCTGTCCATGGACGCCGAGCGCGCCGCCGAGAGGATGGTGCACGGCGTGCTGGAGGGTCACACGCACGTCATGCTCACCCCGGTGACCCAGGTGGGCTCGCGCGTGCACGGGCTGGCCCCGTCCTTCACCACCCGCCTCATGGGGTTGGTCAACCGGGTGCTGCCCGGCGCCGAGGCGGTCGACCCGCTGGGCCCCGGCACCACCGTCGAGGGACGGGTGGCCCGCCAGGGACTGCGCGGCCGGGCCCGACGAGTGGTCGACGCCCTGACCACCCTCGGCGACCGGGCCGGGGAGTCCACCAACGAGCGCACCGCGCGGTGACGCGACGAGGGGCCCTCCCACGACGACACCAGGGCCACCTGGCGCAGCGTGCGGAATCCGGAGACGTTCACGGCGCGCATCGGGTTGGCCGGTGCCCAGGTGGGCACGACCCGGCCGTCCTTCCACACGTGGGCCGGCGAGCCGAGGTGCAGCTCGAGGAAGGCGCCGCCGTCCAACGGCACCTTCTTGCCGCTGAAGTCGTTGTGCACGGCGCCCACATAGCGCACGTCGTAGGAGACGTCCTCGCGCTTCACTCGACCCAGGTCGAACACGACGCGGTCGGTGCAGGTGTGCCGGGTGGCGCGGGCGCCGTCGAGTTAGGAGCCGGAGTCGATGCCGGGCCAGTCGCGCTGCGTGGCACCGGATCCCCACGGGCGGCTCACGCAGGTGGTGGCGGCGGTGTCGCCGGACTGGCCTGCGGAGGCCGTGGTACCCCCCCGGCCGCGACCGCCCGTGGCCGGACACCGCCCCATCGGGCACCATCTCCCCATGCAGACCGTGAGCGCCGAGGCCCTGGAGTCCCGACTGTCCGCCCTGCCGGGCACCCCCCGCATCGTGGCCAGCGGCAACATGTGCGTGCCGTGGGAGGCCGTGGCCGTGGCCGACCGGGCCTGCGCGCAGTACGTGCTCAACGTGCTCAACGGCCCGCCCGGCCTGCCGGACCGTGAGGGCGTCACCGTCGAGACCTCCTTCGTGGGCCCCGGTCAGCGCCGCCACCCCCGCCTGCGCTACGTGCCCAGCCGCCTCTCGATGGTGCCCCTGCTGTTCAGCAGCACCCTGCCGCCGGACGTGGTGCTGGCCCACTGCGCCCCGCCCCGCGACGGCCAGCTGAGCCTGGGGCTGGAGACCAACATCATGCCCGCGGCCATCGAGGCGTGCCGGACCCGCGGCGGGCTGGTGGTGGCCGTGGTCAACCCGCGGATGCCGTACACCTACGGCGACGCGCAGGTGCCGGTGGAGCACGTGGACCTGGCCCTGGAGGTGGACGCCCCGCTGGCCGCCCACGACGGCGCACCGGCCACGGACGAGGCGGGGCGCGTCATCGGCGAGCGCGTGGCGGCCCTCATCGGCGACGGCGCCACGCTGCAGATGGGCATCGGTGCGGTGCCTGACTCCGTGCTGGCCAATCTCACCGGCCGCCGCGACCTGCGCATCTGGACCGAGATGTTCAGCGACGGCGTGCTCGAGCTGCACCGACAGGACGCCCTGGACCCGGAGGCGCCCATCACGTCGTCCTTCTGCTTCGGGTCCACCGAGCTCTACGACTGGGTGGACGGCAACCCGCAGGTGCGCATGCTCCGCACGGAGAAGACCAACGACCCGGGGCGCATCGCGCAGCAGCGGGCCATGACCTCCATCAACGCCGCCCTGGAGGTGGACCTCTTCGGCCAGGCCAACGCCTCGCGCATCGACGCGCACATCCACTCGGGCTTCGGCGGGCAGACCGACTTCATCGTGGGCGCGCTGCACTCGGCGGGCGGGCAGAGCTTCATCGGGCTGCGCTCGTGGCACCCGCGGGCAGACGTGTCCACGGTGGTGCCGCTGCTCGACGAGCCGGTGACCAGCTTCCAGCAGACGGCCGTCGTCACCGAGCAGGGCGTGGCGCGGCTGTGGGGTCTCTCGGAGCGGGAGCAGGCGGCCGGCATCATCGAGAACGCGGCGCACCCCAGCGTGCGCGAGGAGCTGTGGGAGGAGGCCCGCCACATGGGCCTGGCCTGAGCACCGGCTCCCCGGGCCCGATGGGGGCGCGCCCCTCAGCGCGGGTGGATGCCCGCCTGTCGCGCAGCCACCCGCCACAGCTCCGATGCTGCGTCGGCCGCCTCGTCCTCGCGGGCGGGCACGTCCTCCAGCTCGCCCCGCTCGGCCTCCACGGCGCGGCCGAGCCCCCAGAGCAGCCGGTCCCACACCAGTCCCCGGGCCACGAGCGCCGCGGCCACGTCCTGCTGCGGCCCGTCCACCACCCCGGCGGGCAGGGCGTGCTGCACGGTGAGCACCGTCTGCCCGCCGTCACGGGCCAGGTCCGCGGCCACCCAGGAGGTCACCCCGTCCACCTCCAGGCTGCCGCGCCAGCCCTCGGGGTCCAGCAGCTCGTCGGCACGCGCACCGGTACTGGCCACGGCCTGCTGCCAGTGGGGCCACACCGTGCGCGGCACCCCGGGCACCACGCGAGAGAGGGAGAGCACCCAGCCCTCGCCCAGGGGCTCCACCCGACGGGTCACGGCGTCCACGTGCTGCACGGCATCCATGGCGGACATGGTCGCACCGGGTGGACATGGGTACACGTGTTGCATGTGCTCGTTCATCTGTACTATCCTTGGGTCAAGGGCACGGGCTTACCGCGCCGGGCGCACGAGGGTCACGGGGGGTGATCATGGGGATCTCGCACACCACGGCAGGGCCGGGGGTGGATGCCGCGCGGCAGGCGGCGGACCGGGCGCGACCGTCGGTGGACGATGCACGTGCCGCCCTCGCGGAGGCCCACCGAGCCACCGACCAGTTGCTGCAGACCCTGTCGTCGCTCGCTCCCACCGCGCCGGGCGTGGACGCCGCAGCGCTGGGCTCCCTCTCGGCGGAGGTGAACCGAGCCGTCAACCGGTTGGAGTCCGCCCGTCTGCGGGTGGGGCACCTCATGGCGGGATGTCGCGAGCGCGGTGGTTCGACGCTGCTGGACGAGGGGCAGTTCTTCGCCCGGGACGGGCAGCGGGACCCGGCGGCTGCCCGCAAGGACGCCCACCTGGCCCGCGAGCTCGGCAACGGCCCCGTGGCGCCGGACGGTGCTGCGGAGGGAACCACTCGGGGTCGACCGCCTGCGGGGCGGGCGTTCGACGAAGGACTCATCAGCCGGCAGCACGTGGACGTCATCCTGGCCACGCTGCGCGAGCTCCCCGAGGACGTCACTGCAGCGGAACGCGAGGAGATCGAGCGCGACCTGACCCGGTCGGCCCAGCGTCTCTCCCCGGCCTCGCTCCGGGCAGCGGGGCGGCGGGTGCTGGCGGCCGTGGGCCGCACCCGGCGACAGGTGGACGAGCACGAGAACGACCTGCTGCACCGTCAGGAGGAAGCCGCATGGCAGGCCACCCGGGCCACGATCACGCACCGCGCCGACGGCACCTCCGTGCTGCACGCCGTCCTGCCGACCCTCCAGGCCATGGCCCTGGAACGGGTGCTGCAGGCGATGGCGTCGCCGGCTCGTCGCACCCGTCCCGCCGCGGTGCTGGGGCGGTCGCGGACCGACGAGGAGTCCCGCGACCAGCAGCTGGACCTGTGGCACGAGCGGGGCCTGGCCCTGGCCGAGCTCGTCGAGCGGCTGCCGACCGAGCACCTGCACCAGAAGGTCGCCGCCACCGTCGTGGTCCACACCGACCTGGAGACCCTGCGGGGAGAGGCCGAACGGGCCGGGGTGACCGACAGCGCCCACCGCCTCTCGGCAGGGGAGGTCCGGCGGATCGCGGCACAGGCCGGCATCGTCCCCAGCGTGCTGGGTGGCGAGAGCATGCCGCTGGACCTGGGGCGGCAACGGCGCTTCTTCTCCGATGCGCAACGAGTGGCGCTCTCCCGGGTGTACGACGAGTGCGCCGCCGAGGGGTGTGATCGCCCGTTCGCCTGGTGCCAGGTGCATCACGACCAGCCGTGGGCAGCCCGACGCGGGTCACCCGGCGACCGGGGTGGCGGCAGGTCGCCGCGGGGTGGGCCACCGACCGGCAGGTCGCCGCGGGGGTCGACGGACCTGGCCAATGCCATCCCCCTGTGCGGCCGGCACAACCGCATGGTGGAGCACCCCGGGGTGCAGCACACCGTGACGCGCGACGCGTCCGGTCGGGCGACCGTGCACCTGACCCGGGGGACGCGGTGAGTGCCCTGCCGCCGGTGGACGTCACGGGGGTGGACGTCATGGCGGTGGCGAACCCTCTGCGATGCCGGTCGTGGCCAGATCGTGCCGTGCCAGGTCGTGCTGTGGGGCGCGGGCCGGGACCGTGGACCTGCGAGACTCGCGGCATGGCCGAGCCGACCCCGCACACGCCCCTGACCGACCTGCTGGTCCGCGTGCACGACCACTTCCTGCCCCATACCGAGGGGGAGGTGGCTGCGTTCGCGCAGGCGGTCGGCGGGGTGGACGCCGACGACTTCGGCCTGGCCCTGACCACCGTGGACGGCCACACCTACTCGGTGGGCCAGGACGAGCGGTCCTTCGCCATCCAGTCCATCTCCAAGGCGTTCACCTACGCCATCGCGCTCACCGACTCCGGGTTCGAGGCGGTGGACGCCGTCATCGACGTGGAGCCCTCCGGCGAGGCGTTCAACGAGATCTCCCTGCAGGAGGGCACCGGGCGGCCGTCCAACGCCCTCATCAACGCCGGTGCCATCGCCGCCACCTCGCTGGTGGCCGGCTCGTCCTCCAACCCGCACGACGAGGGCTCGGTGGCCCGGGGCGACACGCGCCGCGACCGCCTGGTGCGCGGCTACTCCCGCATGGCCGGACGCGCGCTGGAGGTGGACGAGGAGGTGCTGGCCTTCGAGCGGGAGGACGGCGACCGCAACCTGGCCCTGGCCCACCTCATGCGCAGCTTCGACCTGGTCACCGAGGCCCCCGAGGCCGTGGCCGACGACTACTTCGCTGCCTGCTCCATCCTCGTGACCGTCCGCGACCTCTCGATGATGGCGGCGTTGTTGGCCACCGGCGGCGTGCACCCGCAGACCGGCGAGCGCGTGCTCGACGAGGCCGTGGTGGAGCGCGTGCTGGGCGTCATGAGCACCTGCGGCATGTACGACGACGCCGGCGAGTGGATGGTGCGCGTGGGTCTGCCGGCCAAGTCCGGGGTGGGCGGCGGCATCCTCGTGGTGGTGCCCGGGCAGGCCGGGTTCGCGGTGTACTCCCCGCGGCTGGACCGCCACGGCAACTCCGAGCGCGGCGTGCTGGCCTGCGAGGCGCTCTCGGCCCAGCTGGACCTGCACCTCATGCACGGCGTGCGCGAGCCCCACTCGGCGGTGCGCGTGACCTACCCGGTGACGGCGGTGCCCAGCGGGGTGCGCCGCCCGCCGGCGGCCGCCACCGTGCTCGAGCGCGTGGGCCACCGGGGGCGCGTCATCGAGGTGCAGGGGGCGCTCACCTTCGGGGCCGCGGAGTCGGTGATGCGGGAGCTCTGCTCGCTGCAGGAGGTCGATGCGGTGCTGCTGGACGTCCGGCGCGTCACCGTGGTGCCGCAGTTCGCCCGGGAGGGGCTGGCCGCCGTGGCGCGTGGCATGGCCGATGCCGGGCGCGTGCTGGTGCTCGTGGACGACCCGGACCGCGGCCTGGCGGGCGACGCGGTGCGGGTGGTGGCGCGGCGCCGCGTCGGCGTCGAGGCGGTGGAGAACCTGCTGCTGGAGCGGCACGGTGGACCCGGCCTGGACCTCGAGGAGGTGGAGGTGGGCGACGTGGGCGTCGTCTCCACCCTCGACGCCGCCGACGCCAAGGCCCTGCACGCCCGCATGGAGTCGCGCCACTACGCCGCCGGGGAGGTGGTGATCCGCGAGGGCGACCCCTTCGTGGGCATCCACCTCATCACCAGCGGCACCGTGGAGACCACCTCCGGGGCGGCCGGGGCGGCCGGCGACGAGCAGGACGTGGCCGACCCCACCACGCGCGGCCCGGAGCTGCGGCGGCTGGCGGTGCTGGGCCCGGGCCACAGCTTCGGCGAGTTCGGCCTGGTGGGCGACGGCCGGCACGCGGCCACGGTGACCGCCCGCGAGGAGCTGCAGACCTGGCTGCTCTCCCCGGAGGTCCTGCGCCAGCTGGAGGTGGAGGACTCCGGCCTGGCCCTGCGGCTCTGGCAGGCCATCACCCGGGAGGCCTTCACCCGCGTGCGCGCACAGATGGAGGAGCTGGCGGCCGCCGCCGCCCACGCCGGCTGACGGGCACCTCAGCCCCAGCCGGTCTCCCCAGGCACCGGGCCAGCGGCCACCGCGGCGCGCACCATCGCGGCCAACCGGGTGGGCTGGTCGCGCATCACCAGGTGGCCGCTGTCGGGCACCACCACGGTGCGGATGCGGGGCAGCGGCTCCCCGGGGCGGGTCCGCCGCAGCTCCACCCGGTGCCGCTGGGCGAGGTGGCGCTGCCGCCGCACCCA
>NZ_KV824657.1:0-1266 GCF_001816045.1 Kytococcus sp. HMSC28H12 | reverse complement strand
TCCCGCTGCCGGGGTGGGCGCTGGTCCTCCCCTCCGATGCCGTGGCGCGCCTCCGCCGTCCTCCGGCGGGCACCGCGACGGTGCTGGCCCGCGTCGAGGGCGGGGTGGGGCTGGTCGACCTGCGCTGCATCGACCCCGCCGACGAGCCCGCCCTGGTCGATGCCGTGCGCGTCGCCCTGGGCGAGCCCGCGCCCGCCCCTGCCCCCGGGCCGACCCCCACGGACCCCACCCGATGAGGCGCGTCCTGGCCACCGCCGGCCATGTGGACCACGGCAAGTCCACCCTCGTGCGGGCCCTCACCGGGCGCGACCCCGACCGCCTCGCCCAGGAGAAGGCGCGCGGCCTCACCATCGAGCTGGGCTTCGCGTGGACCACGCTCCCGTCCGGCACCGAGGTGGCCTTCGTCGACGTCCCCGGCCACCGTCGCTTCATCGGCACCATGCTCAGCGGGCTCGGCCCGGCGCCCGCGGTGGTCTTCGTGGTGGCGGCCGACCAGGGATGGCAGGCGCAGTCCACCGAGCACCTGGCGGCCGTCCGCGCCCTCGGCGTCCGCGACCTGCTCCTCGTGGTCACCCGCTGCGACCTCGCCGAACCCGCCGAGACCCTCGTCACCGCCCGCGCGCACCTGGAGGCGGCGGGGCTCGCGGTCCCGCACGTGTGCGTGGCGGCTCCCACCGGCCAGGGCATGGACGAGCTCCGCGCGGCGCTGGACGCCCTCGCCGCCCGCACCCCCGAGCCGGATCCGGCAGCGCCCGTGCGCCTCTGGGCGGACCGCGCGTTCACGGTCGGCGGCAGTGGCACCGTGGTCACCGGCACCCTCGGCGCGGGCACGCTGGCCGTCGGCGACGAGCTCGACCTCCTCGACGCCCACGGCGCCCCCACCCGCGTGGCCGTCCGCGGCCTCCAGAGCCAGGACGCGCCGCTCGAGCAGGTGGGCCCGGTCTCGCGGGTGGCGGTCAACCTCCGCCGCACCGCGGTCGATGCCGTGGGGCGCGGCGCCGTGCTCCTCACCCCCGGCGCGTGGGAGAGCTCCGCCGTGGTCGACCTCGCGCTGGCCCCGGTCGATGACACGGGCGCCCCGCCGCAGCAGGCCACGCTCCACGTGGGCTCGGCCGACGTCGAGGCGCACGTGCGGCCACTCGGCGGGCACCACGTACGCCTCACCCTCGCGGCGCCCCTGCCGTGGCGGGTGGGCGACCGCGCCATCCTCCGTGACCCGGGCAGCCGGCGCGTCTGGTCGGCCACCGTCCGCGAGGTGGACCCGCT
>NZ_KV824656.1:801-10863 GCF_001816045.1 Kytococcus sp. HMSC28H12 | reverse complement strand
TCGAGGGCCGCGGTGGCCGTGCGGGCCTGCTCGTCGGTGAGCGATGCCGGGTCGACGCCGGCGCCGCCGTGCAGGGCCAGGGCCGGGCCGTCGCCGGCGGGCAGGTGGGTGAGCTGGACGGGGGGGAGAGCCATGGGGCCATTGTGCGTCGGAGGCCGGGCCACGGGGTGCCGGGGACCAGAGGGGTGGGAATGTCGCTTGCCGCGCCGCGCCGGGGCGGGGCCGGGTTCGCTGGGAGCCATGACCCTGCACGCCGACGAGCACCCCGTGACCGAGGCCGACGTCCGCCGCCTGCTGGATCGTCAGGCGCCGCGATGGGCCGGCCTGCCGCTGCGCCCGGCCGGTGGAGGTGCCCGAACCGGTGGTCGCCGGGGAGCCCGACGAGGGGTACCCCTTCGCCTGGGCCGTGCACCGCTGGATCGAGGGGAAGGAGTCCTCGGAGGCGACGGGCACCGACTGTGCCGAGTTCGCGCGCGGGTGCCGCGACGGCATCGCCGAGGTGCTGGCAGGCTGAGGATCAGCGCAGGGCCCGCTGCCCCGCTCGGACGGGGGTGTCCACGGCTCAGCGGAAGCGGTAGCCCACCCCACGCACCGTCTCGATGTGCTCGGCGCCCACCTTGGAGCGCAGCTGGCGCACGCACACGTCCACCACGTTGGAGCTCGGGTCGTGGTCCACGCCCCACACCTCGGCCAGCAGCTGCTGGCGGCTGAGCACCTGCCCGGGGTGGCGCATGAACTCCGCCAGCAGCCCGAACTCGCGGGTGGTCAACGCCCGGTCCACACCGTCGCCGCGCACCTCGCGGGTGCGGTGGTCGAGCACCAGCCCGCCGGCCTCCACCGTCATCCCGTCGCCGGTGGAGGCGGACTCGGTGCGGTCGGCCAGCCGCACGCGCACCCGGGCCAGCAGCTCGGCGAACTGGAAGGGCTTGGTCATGTAGTCGTTGGCGCCACCCTCCAGGGCGGAGACGGTGTCCTCCACGCTGTCGCGGGCGGTGAGCACCACCACCGGCACCGTGCCGCCCTGGCCCCGCAGGGCCTCCAGCAGCTCGGCCCCGTCCAGGCCCGGCAGACCCAGGTCGAGCACCACCAGGTCGAACCCGCCGTGCAGGGCCAGGGTGAGGCCCGAGCGGCCGTCGGCCACCACCTCGGTCTGGTAGCCGGCGGAGCGCAGGCCCTTCTCCAGGAAGGAGGCGATGCGGTCGTTGTCCTCGACGATCAGGATGTGCGGCATGTCAGGCGTCCTCGTCCGGGCTGTCGTGGGTGGTCGGCACGTGGCCGGGAGTGGGCACCGAGAGGGTGAACGTGGCACCGCCACCGGGGGTCTCGCTGACCTCCACGGTGCCGCCGTGCCCCTCGGCGATGGCGCGGACGATGGGCAGTCCCAGGCCCGCACCCGGGTGGTGGTGGCTGGCCCCCTCGGACCGGTGGAAGCGCTCGAAGACCCGTTGCTCCTGGCCTGCTGGCACGCCCGGCCCGTGGTCGGTCACCGCGAGCTCCAGGAACCAGCGACCGGGCTCGCGCTCCACCCAGCGGGAGGCCAGGTGGATCCGGTCGCCCTCGGCGGTGTGCTGGACGGCGTTGCGGGCCAGCTGCAGCACGGCCTGGGCGAGCCGCTGGCCGTCCACGGCCGCGGTGCCCTCGGCCACCTCGTCGAGCACCCAGTCACGCGGGCCCAGGCGCTGCACGTTGGAGTCCAGCTCCAGCGTCAGGGCGGCCACGTCCTGCGGGCTGCGGCGCACGTGGTCGGGGCGGTCGGCCTTGGCCAGGGTGAGCAGGTCGGCCACCATCCGGCTCATCCGGTCGAGCTCGCTGGTCACCAGGGCCAGGGTCTCCTCGCGCTCGACGGGGTCGTCCCCCATCAGCTCCAGGTGGCCGCGGATGATGGTGATGGGCGTGCGCAGCTCGTGCCCGGCGTCGTCGACGAACTGGCGCTGGGAGGCGAACGCCTCCTCGAGGCGGTCGAGCACCCCGTTGAAGGTGCGGCCGAGGTCGGCCACCTCGTCGTTGCCGGAGACCTCGAGGCGGCGGGTGAGGTCCCGCTCGGAGATCTCCTGGGCGGTGCCCTGGAACCGGCGCAGCGGCGTGAGCACCCGCCCGGCCAGGAACCAGGCGGCCACCCCGGTGAGCAGTAGGGCCACCAGCGCGACCGGGGCCGCCCGGCGCACCACCGCGGTGAGCACCTCGTCGTTGCGGTGGGGCAGGGCCAGCACCGTGAGGGTGCCCCGGGAGCCGCCCACGGTGACCGTGGCGTTGCCGTAGCGCGCCTCGCCGAGCGGGGTCTCCACCACACCGGAGTCCCCGGAGCGGATGTCGTGCCACAGCGCGGTGTCGGCCAGCAGCTGGCGGGTGTCGCCCACCGAGGCGCCGGAGACCTGCAGCACCTGGCCCTCCTGGGTGCGCCCGACGATGAGCTCGGCGGAGCTGGGCTGCTGGCGGGAGAGGAAGGTCTCCAGCAGGCCCTCGGGGTCGGCGAAGGGCTCGCCGGTCTCCGGGTCCACGCCGTTCTGGGTGAACTGGCGGAACTCCCGCAGCTCCTGCACCACGTCCTCGTTGGCGCGGGTGGCGTTGTCGGCGCGCACCAGGCCGTAGGTGAGGGCGATGAGGGAGGCCAGCGCGAGGGCGACGATGCCCACCATCGAGAGGACGATGCGGCCGCGGAGCCCCAGCCGGCGCGGGTGGCGGTCAGTCGTCGAGGTCGTCATCGTCGTCCTGGTCGTCGGCGGTGTCGTCCTGGTCGTCCTGGCCGTCGTCGTTGTCGTCGTTGTCGTCCGCGTCGTCGCCGGTGGGGGCGGGCGGCGTCGGTGAGGGGTCGGACGGCGGCTGCACCGTCCGCGTGACCGTCGGGGGGACCGTGCGCGGCTCGGTGGACGTGGGGCGGGGCGCGGCGTCCGGGGCGCCCTGCGTGGTCGAGGGGGAGGCGCTCGGTGCCGGGGTCGACGGGGCGTCCTGCGAGGGAGCACTCGGGGGTGTGCCGCCCGGCTGGGAGGGAGAGGTGGAGTCCGACGGGGTGGGAGCGGAGTCCGACGGGGCGGTGGCGGCCGGGGCCGGCACCTCCCCCAGGTCGGTGGTGTCCGGGGCGCCGGGCGTGCGCAGTCCCATCGCCAGGAGGGGCAGGGCCACGGCCAGCAGCACCAGGGTCAACAGGGCGGGCAGGTACTTGCTCACGGGGTCCTTCCGGGCAGGAGGGCGTTCTCGGGGATGGTGCCGTGCGAGGCCGACACGAGCGACAGGGGGGTGGGGCTGTCCAGGTCCCAGGTGGGCCAGCCCGGTGGGTGGTCGCCCCCGACGGAGAGCACCACGCCGGGGTAGTTCTCCAGGGCACGGTGCACCTGCTGCAGGGCCGGTCCGGAGAGGCGGTCGGCCACCCCGTCCAGCACCAGGAGGCGCGGTGCGCCGTACAGGCCGCGGGCCAGCTGCAGCAGCACACGCTGCTCGCGGTCCAGCGGCTCACCGCCCCGGCGCAGGGTGGTGCGTTCACCCCTCGGCAGCGCCGCCACCACCTCGTCCAGGCCCACGGCCGCCAGCACCGGGTCGATGGGGTCGTCGGAGTCCGGGCGGCGGTAGCGCACGGCGCGCGACAGGCGTCCCTGCTCCAGCGGCGCGTCGGCGGCCACATAGCCCAGCAGGCGGCGGCGTCGGCGCGGGTCGACCGCCGTGAGGTCCCAGCCGTCCAGCTGCGCCCACCCGTCGGCCGGGGCCTCGTCACCCACCAGCAGGTCCACCACGTGGGCGGTGCGCTCCGGGTCGGCGCTGCGCACGTGCACACGGCTCCCTGGGGCGGCCAGCAGCTCCGGGAGCGGGGTGCCCGAGCGGTCCTGCAGGTCGCCCAGGTGCAGCAGACCGCGGGCGCTGCCCCGTCGGCGAGGGCGCTCCGCCTCCGTGACGGGGGCCGGCTCACCACGGCGCAGGGCCCTGGCCAGCACGAGGCTCGCGGCCAAGTGCCCCTGGCGGTACTCGCCCACCCGGCCCAGGTCCTGCACCGGGGTGGACACCAGGCCCACCAGCAGCAGGGCCGTGGCGAAGCGCTCGGGGGTCAGGTCGGTCCACGGGGCGGTGAGGCCGGCGAGCACCATGGCCACCACCGCCACCGCGGCGGCCCCGCCCCGCATCACGCCGGCTGCCCGGGCCCGGCGCACGGCGAGGTGGTGCACCCTCTCGCTGTGCTCCTCGACCCGGCGGACCTCCCGTTCCTCGCCTCCCGCGGCGCGGATGACGCTGGCGGCCTGCACCGTGTCGGCGATGTGGGAGGCCATGCGCCCGCGGCGTCGGCGCAGCTCCCGGCTGCGCCGCAGCACGGGACCGGCGAGGGCGAGCAGCAGCACCCCCATCGCCAGCAGCGCAGCGCCCACCGCCACGCCCAGCTCCCAGGCCATGAGCGACAGCGCCACCACGACGCCGGCCAGCAGCGGCACGCCCGAGACCAACGGGGCGATCCCCATCGCGATCCACGACCGGACGGCCGAGAGGTCGTTGGTGGTGCGGGCCACCAGCACCCCGAGGTGGGCGTGGCGTCCCGGGCGCAGGGCAGTGCCCACCAGCAGGCGGCGCACCTCCATCACGTAGTGCTGGCCCAGCATCTCGGCCAGCACCCACTCGGCCCACCGCATCGCGCCCACGGCCAGGGCGGCCGCGATCAGCCCCACGGCCAGGGCGGTGCGCGCAGCGGCGTCCGGGGCGCCCAGCAGCTGTGGCGTGAACCAGGCGATGCCGGCCGCGGCCGCCGACTGCAGCAGGCCGCACAGGACCAGACCCACCAGGTGGGTGCGGCGGACGCCGTGCCACACCGGGGGGAGCTCGGCGGCCGCGTCGCGGGCGCTCTGCTCCTCCCCGGGGAGACGGGTGCTGGGGAGGACCCGCATCAGAGGCCCAGCAGGGCGCGCACCGTCTCCGGCTCGGAGAGGGTGAAGGTGTCCACCAGCGGCAGGTCGAGCACCGCGGCGGCCTCGCGGGAGGCCAGCGGGGAGGCGGTCACCGCGCCGGAGACGCCCACCACCGGCAGGCCCGCCTCGCGCAGCGTGCGCACGCCGGCCACCGCCCCCAGGGCCTCGCCCACGGCCAGCACGATGCCGTCGGCGTCGGCCAGCGAGCCGTCGTGGAGCAGGTGGTGGGTCTCGCGCTGGAACAGGCCGTCGGCGATCTCCACGACCACCACGTCGGGGGCGTCGGCGGCCAGCTCGTCGCGCACCGAGCGCACCAGGTGGCCGGTCTCCTCGAGGTCCAGGCGGAAGGTGCTGCCGTAGCCGAAGTCGGTGAAGTCCAGCACCTTGGCGGCACCGGAGTCGGTGAACAGCCCCGGGTCGCCCCACGCGCCGGTGCCGGTGGCCTTGCCCGCGGCAACGGTGAGCCCGGCCCGGCTCAGGCCGCGCACGATGTTGGCCACCACGGTGGTCTTGCCGGCGTTCATGGAGCTGCCCAGCACCACGACGGTGCGGGTGGCGGTGTCGCGGCGCGTGGGGGTCGGCTCGGTGGAGACCGCGCAGGGGGACACGTCGCGGAGGGTGATGCGGCGGCCGTCGGCCTGGGCCAGCAGCCCCAGCGGCTCGAGGACGGTGGGTGCCTCGGTCCTGCCGTGGCGCTCCACCACGTCGGCGGCCAGCCCACCGGCGGCGGCCAGGTGGGTGTGGGCCAGCGAGCCGGGCACGACGGCCTCGAACTGGTCGGGGGCGTAGCGGTCGCCGTAGGCCACCAGCACCTCGTCGCCGGGGTAGAGGGTCTGGCGGCGGCCGCCGGCGCCCGGCACCTTCTTGTGGTGGCCCATCGAGACGACGCGGGCGAGCACCACGTCGCCGGCGCGGGGCGCGACGTCGGCGCCGGCCAGCAGGTGCAGGTCCTCGGCGTCCTCGGCCAGTCGGGCAGCCAGGTGACGGGTGGTGTAGGCCACCTTGGCGGCGCGCAGGCGGGCGGCGTCCACGGGTGTGGTCGTGGAGCTGGTGGGGCGGGTGGCCGCCGAGGGGTCGCCGGCCACCGGGGCGATGCCGGCCACCAGGTCGACGGACGGGGTGGTGCGCTCCGGGTGGCCGGTGGTCGGCGGGGTGGCGAGGGTGGGGGCGGTCTCGAGGGTGGCGGTCACGGGGGTGCTCCTTCGGTCGGCCGGCACGCGCGGTGCCGGGAGGGGTGCCTGCGGGAGGCGGTGCCCTGCACGCTAGGAGCCGGCCGTGAGGGCGCCATGAGCCGCGGATGAGGATCCCCTCATGCAGGGGCGCGCCCGCTGGGGAGCCGGTCACGGCCCGGCAACGGGGCGGTGTGCGGTCCCGGTGGCCGTGGCACAGTGGTCCCCACTGTGATGCCCCTCACGTCCTCAGGAGGACCCATGCCCGCTCCCGCCGCGCTCTCCTACGTCTCCGGCACCTCGGAGCTGCCGCTGCTCGGCCAGACCATCGGTGACAACCTCGACGCCACGGCCGCCCGCTTCGGCGACCGGGACGCCCTCGTCGAGTGCGCCACCGGGCGCCGCTGGACCTACGCCGAGTTCGTGGCCGACGTGGACCGCCTGGCCAAGGGGCTGCTCGCCCGGGGGCTGGGCGTCGGCGAGCGCATCGGCATCTGGTCCCCCAACTGCGCGGAGTGGACGCTGCTGCAGTACGCCACCGCCAAGGTGGGCGCGGTACTGGTCAACGTGAACCCGGCCTACCGCGAGCACGAGCTGGACTTCGTGGTGCGGCAGTCCGGCATGCGCTGGCTGGTGAGCGCCGTGGAGCACAAGACGTCCCACTACAAGGCGATGGTGGAGCGTGTGGGGGCCAAGATCCCCGAGCTCGAGGAGGTCGTCTTCATCGGGGAGGAGTCCTGGGACGCGCTCGTGGCGGCGGGCGACGGCATCGACGACGCGGCGCTGGCCACGCGCCAGGGCGAGCTGGGCGCGGACGACCCCATCAACATCCAGTACACCTCCGGCACCACGGGATTCCCCAAGGGCGCCACCCTCAGCCACCACAACATCCTCAACAACGGGTACTTCGTGGGTGAGCGCGTGCACTACACGGAGGCCGACCGCATCTGCCTGCCGGTGCCCTTCTACCACTGCTTCGGCATGGTGATGGGCAACCTCGCGGCCACCAGCCACGGGGCGTGCATGGTGATCCCCGCCCCGGCCTTCGACCCCGTGGCCACGCTGCGCGCGGTCTCCGAGGAGAGGTGCACCAGCCTCTACGGCGTGCCCACCATGTTCATCGCCGAGCTGGGGCTGCTCGACAAGGGTGAGGAGGAGTTCGACCTCTCGGCCCTGCGCACCGGCATCATGGCCGGCTCGCCCTGCCCGGCGGAGATCATGCGCCGCGTCATGAACGAGATGAACATGGCCGAGGTGGCCATCTGCTACGGCATGACCGAGACCTCGCCGGTGTCGCTCATGACCATGTCCGACGACGACGTGGCGCACCGCACCGAGACCGTGGGACGCGTCATGCCGCACGTGGAGGTCAAGGTGGTGGACCCGGTGACCGGGCGGCCGGTACCCCGCGGTGAGACCGGTGAGCTGTGCACGCGCGGGTACTCGGTGATGCTGGGCTACTGGGAGCAGCCGGAGAAGACCGCCGAGAGCATCGACGCCGCGCGGTGGATGCACACCGGGGACCTGGCCGTCATGGCCGAGGACGGGTACGTGGCCATCACCGGGCGCATGAAGGACATGGTGATCCGTGGCGGGGAGAACATCTACCCGCGGGAGATCGAGGAGTTCCTGTACCAGCACCCCGCGGTGCAGGACGTGCAGGTGATCGGCGTGCCGGACGAGAAGTACGGCGAGGAGCTCATGGCCTGGGTGGTGCTCCGTGAGGGCGCGGAGGGCCTGGATGCCGACGCGGTGCGGGAGTTCTGCACCGGGCAGCTGGCGCACTACAAGATCCCGCGCTACGTGCACGTGGTGGAGGCCTTCCCGATGACGGTGACCGGCAAGGTGCGCAAGGTGGAGATGCGGGAGAAGGCGCTGGCGATCCTGGGGCTCGAGAAGCGCTGAGGCGGGCGGCCCTGTGGGCGGGTGTCCACAGGGCCGGGCGGGTGGCCGGGTGCAGGCGGGTGCTCGTCCACATGTTCGGGTGAGGGTCTGCGGATATTGGCTCACATGTACTACTCTTGGTGCATCGCGTCGGACGGGGGTCTGGCGGGTGGGACCTGGGGAGGCACGGTGGCACCACGCATCACGGAGGGCGGTGGCGGTCCGATGGGGGCTGTGCCGGCGTTGCGCGGTGCCCGGGAACGGGTGGCTGCGGTGCACCGGGAGCTCGACGGGGTGCTGGCGGAGCTTGCGGCGCTCGGTGACGGCCCGGGCGTGGCCGTCGAGGAGCTGCGAGCGCTCGACGATGAGGTCTTCCGGGCCCGCAACCGGCTCGAGGCGGTGCGCTTGCGGATCGCTGGGCTGGCCCGCCGGGAGCGCGAGGCCGGCCGGTCCCACCACCTGGACGAGGGGCAGTTCCTCGGACGGGGCGGGCGGCTGGACGGACCCACGGCGGCGCGGGCCGGACGATTGGCGGAGGAGCTCGGCAGCGGAGTGCTGGCACCGGGTGAGCCGGGCCAGGAGTGCACGGCGGAGGCGCTGGACGCGGGGACCATCACGCCGGAGCACGCGCGATCCGTCGCGCAGGCGTTGCGGGACCTGCCGGAGTGGGTGACCGCGGAGGACCGTCGCCGCGTCGAGCGGCATCTCGTGGAGAAGGCCACGCGGCTGTCCCCTCGGTCCGTCCGGGAGGAGGGACGCCGGTGCCTCGCTGCCCTGCCGGTGCCGCCGGAGATAGTCGACGCCCACGAGGACGAGCTGCTCAGCGGCCAGGAGCGGGCCGCGCACGAGGCGGCGTCGTTCACCATCCACCACGGCCCGGACGGCGTCTCGCACGGCAGGTTCTCCGTGCCCACGCTGCAGGGGCGCCTGCTGGAGAAGGTGCTGGCCTCGCTGAGCGGCCCGCGGCGGCGGGTACGGCCCGGTGCGGGTGCCGAGGGGCGTGGTCGGCAGGGTGCTCCCGGGCAGGGAGTCGACGGTGCGCCGGTGGCTGACCCGCCTCGCGACCGGGCCCCTGAGAACGCTCGCGACCGGGCCGCCGAGCGGGGTCAGGCGCTCGCCGAGCTCATCGACCACCTGCCCACGGACCACTTCGGTGGGCGGACGGCGTACACGGTCATCGTGTCCACCGACCTGGCGACGCTCCGGGGTGAGACCGACCGGGCGGGCCTCACCGACGTCGGGGAGAAGGTCTCGGCGGGGCAGGTCCGGCGCATCGCCGCCCAGGCGGGGATCGTCCCCACCGTCATGGGCGGGGAGTCGCTGCCGCTCGACCTGGGCACGCAGCGCCGGTTCTTCACCGAGTCGCAGCGGATGGCGCTGGCCCACCTCTACGCGCGCTGTGCGGCCGAGGACTGCGATCGGCCGTTCGCCTGGACGGAGATGCACCACGTGGATGGCTGGTCCGGGCGGAGGGGTGACGGTCCTGCTGGGACGGGGCGCACGGGAGCGGGCCGTGGCCGGACCGACCTGGCCAACGCGATCCCGCTGTGCGGTCGGCACAACCGGATGGTCGAGGACCCACTGGTGGAGCACGTGGTCACCCGGGACGCCGAGGGGCGGGCCACGGTCCGCCTGCGGAGAAGACCACCGGGCCCGCCACCAGGGCGTCGGGGCGACGGGGGCAGGAGTCCAGAATGGGCCGCGTGAACCCCTCCACCGCTGCTGCCCGCGTCCTGGTCGACGAGCTCGTGCGTTGTGGCGTGACCGAGGCGGTGCTGTGTCCGGGGTCGCGGTCGGCCCCGCTGGCGTACGCGCTGGCCGCGACCGACGCCGACCCCGCGGTGCCGCTGCGCCTGCACGTCCGCACCGACGAGCGCACGGCAGGCTTCCTCGCCCTGGGCCTCGCTGTGGCCTCGGGTCGGGTGGTTCCCGTCGTGACCACCTCGGGCACCGCGGTGGCCAACCTCCACCCGGCGGTGCTGGAGGCCCACCACCAGGGGGTGCCGCTGCTGGCGCTCACCGCGGACCGGCCGCCGGAGCTGCGGGGCACCGGGGCCAACCAGACCACCCACCAGCCGGGTCTGTTGCGGGACGTGCGGCTCGCGGTCGACCTCGGCACGCCCGGCGCG
>NZ_KV824656.1:0-781 GCF_001816045.1 Kytococcus sp. HMSC28H12 | reverse complement strand
CGGCGGGCACCGCAGGAGTGGCGGGAGTGGACGGTGCCGTCGACCCTGCCCAGGTCGCGTCGTGGCGCACCGCCGTGGACCGGTGCGTGTCAGCCGCCACCGGCGCCCTCGGCGGCGCCGCCGGGCCCGTGCACCTCAACGTGCCCTTCCGCGACCCGCTCATGCCGCCGGTGGAGGTCGCCACGCACCAGGTCACCGACGCGCCGGCGGCTGACGTGATGGCCGGTCGGCCGGACGGAGCGCCCTGGACGGCGGTGGACGGGGCGGGGGACGTCTCGCCGGAGCAGGTCCAGGAGGGGACACACGTCGCGCTGCTGCCGGACGGCCCGGAGCGGACGCTCGTCCTGCTCGGCGACCTGGGGCGACCGGAGCTGGCCCGGGCGGTGCAGGCCGGTGCCCGGGCGCGGGGGTGGCCAGTGGTGGCCGAGCCGTTCGGCCGGTTCGGTGTTGACGGTGCCGTGCCGTTCGGGATCCGCGTGCTCGACGACGAGGGCTTCCTGGCCGGCCACGCGCCGGAGCGGGTGCTCGTGGTGGGGCGGCTGACGCTCCACCGGTCGGTGGGACGCCTGGTGCGGCGCGACGGTGTCGTGGTCGAGTCGGTGACCGCCGGCACCACGTGGCCGGACCCCGGCCACCGCGTGCAGCGGGTGCACCCCCTGGTGCTGGGGGAACCTGGCGACGGCGCCTCGAGGGTTGGGCTGTCCGGCACCGCGGCAGAGGGCTCGGACGGCGCCTGGGCGACCACCTGGCGGGCCGCCGGTGAGGCTGCCGGCGCGCTCGC
>NZ_KV824655.1:0-4690 GCF_001816045.1 Kytococcus sp. HMSC28H12 | reverse complement strand
ACTCGCGCGCCCGGTCCGGCCCCGGCTGGTCCGCGGCGCCCGTCGCCCCGTCCGCCGCACCGCCCCCGGCCACGGGGATCTCGTGCGTCCGCATCGTCGCGGCGTCCACGAAGAGCACCCGCCCCAGCAACGGCTCCCCGGTGCCGGTCACGAGCTTCACCACCTCGAGCGCCATCGTCGAGCCGACCACACCGCACAGCGCCCCCACGATGCCGGCGTCCCCGCACGCCGGCACGGTGGTGGGGTCCGGCGGGCTCGGGAAGAGGTCGCGCAGGGTCACACCGCCCACCGGCACCTCCCCCATCGTGCGGGGCGCGGCCCAGAAGGTGCTCACCTGCGCCCGGGTGGCCATGAGCGCCGCCCACACGTGCGGTACGCCCAGCTCGCGGCACGCGGCGTCGAGGGTGTAGCGCGTGGGGAAGTTGTCCGTGCCGTCCACCACCAGGTCGTGCCCCGCCAGCAGCGCGGCGGCGTTGCCCGGCTCCAGGCGCTCGCGCACCCCGGCCAGGGTGGTGACACCGCCCATGCGCCGCAGGGCGTCCAGGGCGCTGTCCACCTTGGGGCGCCCCACGTCATCGGTGCCGTGGAGCACCTGGCGCTGCAGGTTGCTGGTCTCCACGAGGTCGTCGTCGTAGAGCGTCACGTGCCCCACCCCGGCGGCCACGAGGTATTGCAGCACCGGGCAGCCCAGCCCTCCGGCACCCACCACGGCCACGCGGGCCGCGCGCAGCCGGCGTTGCCCCACCGGGCCCAGGTCCGGCAGCAGCACGTGGCGGGCCCAGCGCTCCAACTCGGCCCGCGACAGGTCCGGCCCCGGCTCCACCAGGGGGGCGAGCCGGGGCGGGGCGGGACGGGACGTCACGCCAGGGGGCCCTGCTCCCCCGTTGCGGTGCGGTGGGAACCGTCATCCGGCCGGGCCCGGCCGGCCTGCTCGGCGCGGGCGGCGTCCACCGCCTCGCCGTAGGTGCGCAGCGGACCGGTGTGCACCGGCGCCGGGGCGCCCAGGCCGAGCATCTCGCGCGCCGCGGCCACCTGCGGCGCCTCGGCGAGCACCTCGTAGCTCGTGGCCACCACCGCGGTCACCGAGGTGAAGTCGCGGCGGCCCTGCGTCATCGCGTAGCCGATAGCGGCCCACACCAGGCCGAAGGCGGCGCCGGCTCCCAGCGTGGTGACCATGACCGCCAGGATCGGGTCCTCGGTGAGCAGCGACATCACCAGGCCCACGAAGGCGCCCAGCCACAGGCCGCTGAGCAGGCCGCCGGCGAGCACACGCCCCCAGGTGAGTCGACCCGTCACGCGCTCCACCTGCTTGAGGTCGGTGCCCACGATGGCCAGCTGGTCCACCGGGAAGCCCTCGTCGCTGAGGTGGTCCACGGCGCCCTGCGCCTCGGCGTAGTCGGAGTAGGTGGCCACCGACCGGGGGTCGGAGAGCTCGAGCAGCGAGCGGCCGGCACCCAGTGCCCCGGGACCGCGCATTCCAGTCGGTGTGGTCATGCCCACAGTGTGACGCCTCGGGCTGGGGGTTCGCTGGGAGGCCGCTGGGCGCCCTCTCGCCGGGCCTCGGCCCACGGCCCCCACCCTCTACCCTGTGCCCGTGAGTGCACCCCGCGTCTTCGTCTCCCGCCTCATCGGCCTCGGCGTCTTCGACCCCCTCGGAGACCGGGTCGGTCAGGTCCGCGACGTCGTCGTGCAGCACTCCAGCCAGCGCCGGCTCACCCGCGTCATCGGCGCGGTCGTGGAGGTGGCCGGCCGCCGGCGCGTCTTCCTCCCGATGACGCGCGTCACCAGCATCGACGCCGGACAGGTCATCACCACCGGCCTGCTCAATATCCGCCGCTTCGAGCGCCGGCCGCGCGAGGTGCTCGTGCAGGCCGAGCTGTTCGACCGGCGGGTCGTGGTGGCCGACGACGACGAGCGCTTCGAGGCCACGGTCGAGGACATCGGCATCAACCAGCAGCGCAACCGCGACTGGCACGTCACCAAGGTGTTCGTGCGCAAGACCCCGCCGCCCTCGCGCCGCCACCGCCTCAGCCTGCGCCGCCGCGGCGAGACCCTCGTGGTGGACGTGGACGCCGTGAGCGGCCTGCACACCGAGGACGCCGCCCAGGGCGCCGACCGCCTGGTGGAGAGCTTCGACGACCTCAAGCCCGCCGACGTGGCCGACGCCCTGCAGGAGCTCACCCCCAAGCGGCGCCGCGAGGTGGCCGAGGCCCTGCCCGACGAGAAGCTCGCCGACGTGCTGGAGGAGCTGCCCGAGGAGGACCGCGTCGCCATCGTGGCCGACCTGGCCACCGACCGCGCCGCCGACGTGCTCGAGGCCATGCAGCCCGACGACGCCGCCGACCTGCTCGGCGAGCTGCCCGAGGGCACCGCCGCCATCCTGCTGGGCGCCATGGAGCCCGAGGAGGCCGAGCCGCTGCGCACGCTGCTCACCTACGACGAGGACACCGCCGGCGGCATGATGACCACCGAGCCGGTGGTGCTGGGCGCCGACAGCTCCATCGCCGAGGCCCTGGCCACCGTGCGACGCTCCGAGCTGCACCCGGCGCTGGCCGCCATGGTCTTCGTCTGCCGCGCCCCCTTGGAGGTGCCCACCGGCAAGCTGCTGGGCGTGGTGCACCTGCAGCGGATGCTGCGCGAACCCCCGCACGAGGCGATCGGCGCCATCGTCGACAGCGACATCGACCCGCTGCACGTTGACGCCAGCCTCGGCGAGGTCACCCGCACGATGGCGAACTACAACATGATCTCGCTGCCGGTGGTGGACGAGGACCGGCGCCTGCTGGGCGCCGTCACGGTGGACGACGTGCTCGACCACATCCTCCCGGACGACTGGCGCGAGGACCGCGACACCGAGGCCCCCGACGTCTCGGCCGCCCTGGACGAGGTCGAGGAGCAGGAGGTGACCCGTGGCCGCTGACATGGACCGTGAGGAGCGCGCGAGCCGCCTGCGCGAGCTGCGCGAGCGCCGGGCGCGCCGTCAGGCCGCCGGTGAGGGGAGCACCACCCGCCCCCGGACGGCCGCGGCCAAGACCGGCACGCTGAAGACCGTCGACCGGCTGGAGTCCTCCGGCGGACTGTCCACCCCGCAGACCTCCCAGCGCCGGCGCCTGCCGCGCGTGGGCATGGACTCCGAGGCCTTCGGCCGGGCCAGCGAGGCGTTCGCGCGCTTCATGGGCACGCCGCAGTTCCTGCTGTACATGACGCTCTTCGTGGGGGCGTGGCTGGCGTGGAACACCTTCATGCCGGTCAGCGCGCAGTTCGACCCGCGCGAGCTCAACTACACGCTGCTCACCCTGATCCTGTCGCTGCAGGCCTCCTACGCCGCGCCGCTCATCCTGCTGGCCCAGAACCGGCAGGACGACCGCGACCGCGTGAGCATCGAGCAGGACCGCGCCCGCGACGAGCGCAACCTGGCCGACACCGAGTACATCACCCGCGAGGTGGCCTCGCTGCGCCTCACCGTGGGCGAGATGGCCAGCCGCGACTTCGTCCGCTCCGAGCTGCGCGACCTGCTGGAGGACCTCCTCGAGGAGCTCGACGAGCGGCAGCACGACCGGGAGCAGGGCGAGCAGCCCGACCCGCGCGACGAGCCGGACGACGGGCGCTCCCCCTCGCGTGCGGGGGCCACGAGGCACCGCACGTACGATGGAGGACATGCCCACCCCTGATCCCACTGCCATCCAGCATGCCCTGAGCACGGTCCAGGACCCGGAGATCCGCCGCCCCATCACCGAGCTCGGGATGGTCGAGGAGGTCCTCACCGCGAAGGACGACCCGGGCCGCGTGCTCGTGCGCGTGCTGCTCACCGTGGCCGGCTGCCCGCTGAAGTCCACCATCGAGAAGGACGTCAAGGAGGCCGTCGGCGGCGTGGAGGGCGTCACCGCCGTGGACGTGGAGATGGGCGTCATGAACGACGAGCAGCGGGCCGCCCTCAAGCAGGGCCTGCGCGGCGGCCAGGCCGAGCGCGAGATCCCCTTCCAGCGCCCGGACAACATGACCCGCGTCTACGCCGTGGCCTCCGGCAAGGGCGGCGTCGGCAAGTCCTCGGTCACGGTCAACCTCGCCGCCTCGATGGCCACCCAGGGCCTCAAGGTGGGCGTGGTGGACGCCGACATCTACGGCTTCTCCGTGCCCCGCATGCTCGGCGTGGAGCGCCAGCCCACCCAGGTGGACGAGATGATCATGCCCCCGGTGGCGCACGACGTGAAGGTCATCTCCATCGGCATGTTCGTGCCCGGCAACCAGCCGGTGGTCTGGCGCGGCCCGATGCTGCACCGCGCGCTGCAGCAGTTCCTCTCCGACGTGTTCTGGGGCGACCTCGACGTGCTCCTGCTCGACCTGCCGCCGGGCACCGGTGACATCGCGATCTCCGTGGCCCAGATGCTGCCGGGCTCGGAGCTGCTCGTGGTGACCACCCCGCAGCAGGCCGCCGCCGAGGTGGCCGAGCGCGCCGGCGCCATCGCCCTGCAGACCAAGCAGCGCGTGGCCGGCGTCATCGAGAACATGTCCTGGCTCGAGATGCCCGACGGCACGCGCCAGGAGCTGTTCGGCTCCGGCGGCGGCCGCACCGTGGCCGAGTCCCTGGGCCGCACCATCGGCGGCGAGGTGCCGCTGCTGGGCCAGGTGCCGCTGGACACGCGACTGCGCGAGGGCGGCGACGCCGGCACCCCGGTGGTCCTGGCGGCCC
>NZ_KV824654.1:0-1247 GCF_001816045.1 Kytococcus sp. HMSC28H12 | reverse complement strand
GGCCCAGGGGTGTGGTCGGGGCGACGGGGGCTCCCTCGGTGAGGTCGCGGGCGGCATTGCCCCAGGCATAGACGGACTCGGGGAACACCACCGGGATGCCCAGGCCCGTGGCCAAATCCATCACCGCCTGCTCGCGGGGTGGCAGCTCGGCGCGCCAGACGCGGTGGTCGTAGGCCGCGTGGACCGTGTGCACCACCGCATCGGGCGGGGTCGATGCGGTGAGCCGTGCCAGCAGGGCGCGGTCGCCGGCGTCGCCGCGCACCGTGGTGGTGCCGGGCAGGTCGGGGCCGTAGGCGCGCAGGACGGTGACGGTGTCGCCGTGGGCGAGCAGGTGGGGGACGAGGGCTTGGCCGATCTGGCCGGCACCGGTGAGTAGGACGTGCACGGGGGCCTCCGGGGCGTGGGTGGGCGGTAGAGAGCACTGCTCTCGGAGCGTAGGGGCAAGTGGGGTGCGCGCGCAAGAGCACTGCTCTCTGTTGCGGCTGCGAGACTGCACGCATGACCAGACGGACCCGGGCCGAGATGGAGGCGGCGATCCTGGCCGCCGGGCGCACCCAGCTGCGTGAGCGGGGCGCGGCGGCGCTCTCGCTGCGGGAGGTGGCGCGCGAGGTGGGGGTGGTGAGCTCGGCGGTGTACCGCTACGTGGACAGCCGCGACGAGCTGCTCACGCGGCTGCTGGTGGACGCGTTCGACGGCCTGGCCGATGCCGTGGACGACGCGCTGTCCGAGGTGCCGGGTGACGGTCCCGGGGTGGCGGGCGCGGCGGCGCGGTTGGGGACCCTGGCCCGGTCCGTGCGGGCGTGGGGTGTGGCGCACCCGGCCGAGTGGGGACTGCTCTACGGCACGCCGGTGCCGGGCTTCGCGGCGTCGCCGGATCGCACTGGCGGGCCCGGGACGCGCGTGATGGCGCGGGTACTCGAGTTGGTGGCTGCCGGCGGGCTGGGCGACGTGCCCACCGGTAGGGACGATGTCCTGGTGCCGTTCGCGCGGGAAGCCGTGGCGGAGCTGGGGGTCGACGCCTCGGCGGACGAGGTGGCCGCAGCGATGACGTGGTGGGCCGGCTTGGTGGGCCTGGTCAGTGCCCAGGTGTTCGGTGCGTGGGGGCCGGTGCCGGACGGGCTCGGGGAGGCGCTGCTGGAGCGGTGGCTGGGCGGCGCGGCGGGCGCGCCGACCGAGGGGTAGGCGGGCCGGGCGGTCCGGCTCAGCCCTCCAGCGGGACCCCGGCGCGGGCGGCGATCTCCTGGCCC
>NZ_KV824653.1:6148-10115 GCF_001816045.1 Kytococcus sp. HMSC28H12 | reverse complement strand
CGGGCCGACGGCGCCGGCGTGCCCGGGGCGGGACGCGCGGCGGGGGCGCTGCCCGGCTTGGTGCCCACGGCCACGGTCTGCAGCAGCGTCTTGACGCGGCGCGGCAGGTAGCGGGTGCGGCGGTTGGTGTCCAGGGACACCACCAGCTGCGCCGTCATGATGAGCCCCAGGGCGCCCGCGGTGAGCCAGTACTGGTGGAGGGCCGCCCCGACGGCGGCGAGCACCACCAGCAGGAGGGCACCGCCGACGGCGGCCAGCATCTTCGTGGACTTCATGGGCTCCCGTTCCGGCACACGTGGTGCGTGAGGCGTTGCGGTCTGGTGTCTGCGGGTGGGCGTCGGCGGTGGGGCGGACCCCGGCGACGTCACCGGAGAGTATGGCAGCGCCCCGCGTACGATCGTCCCGATCCGTCCCGGGGTGTCGCCCGACGACCCCCTCGACGAGCAGACCGCAGCGCCGCGCCAGGCGGCCCACCCGGCACCCGGAAGGACCACTCGTGGCACCCCTGCGCACCGCGCGTCCCGCCGCCTCGCTCACCGACCACGCCGTGGACGCCGCCCGCCACGGCGCCGACGAGGCTGGTTTCGCATGGTTGGCCGCCGCGGCCGAGACCCCCCTGGCCCTCCTGCACACCGCGCTGCGCACCGACGCGCCGGTGCTCGTGGAGACCCTGGCCCGCGTGGCCACCGACGGCGCCCTCTCGATGCCGCAGCTGGCCGCCCACGTGGAGACCGCCCCCACCCTCGAGGCCGTGCTGGCCCCCACCGTGGCCGGGCCCGCCCTGGCCGCGCACGCCGGGGAGGCCCGCGAGCGGCTGCTGCACCAGGTGGGCTGTGTGGCGGCCTTCTGGAGCGGCCGCGCGCTCGACGAGGAGTCCACCGCCCGCGGGCTGCGGCTCTTCGAGGCCCTCCTGGAGACCCACGGCGCCGAGGCCCTGCCGCCCAAGCTGCGCGCCATCCCGCTGCAGCAGGCGCTGCTCTCCGGCCGTCCCGAACTGGCCCGCCGCTGGGTGGACCTGCCCGGGGCCCGCAAGCAGATCGTGCAGGGCGTGCGCACCGACCTGGCGCGGCTGGATGCCCTCGGGGAGGGCGCCACCGCCCCGCAGCCCGGGTCCGCGGCCGAGGTGGCATGGCTGGAGTCGCTCAACACCCGCTTCACACAGAGCCGCTGCACCCCGGTGACGCTCACCGCATCGGGCAGCACCCCGTACGACCGGATGGAGGCCGCCGCGCCCCACCACGTGGAGGACGGGCCGCTGGTGACCGTGCTCATGCCGTGCTGGCAGCCCGACGCCGAGGGGCTGGTGACCTCGGTGCGGTCCATCACCGCCCAGACCTGGCGGCGCCTGGAGATCCTCGTGCTCGACGACGCGTCCGGGCCGGAGTTCGACGCCGTCTTCGAGCAGGTCGGCCGGATGGACCCGCGCATCACCGTGGTGCGCATGCCCGCCAACGGCGGCTCGTACGTGGCGCGCAACCACGGCATCGGCATCAGCCACGGCGAGTACGTGACCGTGCAGGACGCCGACGACTGGTCGCACCCCGAGCGCATCGAGCGCCACGTGCGCGACCTGGAGGCCCACCCCAAGGTGCCCGCCAACCGGTCGCAGGCCATCCGGGTCAAGGACGACCTCACCCACCAGTGGCTCGGCTACCCGCCGGACCGCCGCAACGCCTCCAGCCTCATGGTGCGCCGCTCCGTGCTGGAGGAGGTGGGTGGCTTCCAGGCCGTGCGCAAGGGCGCGGACTCGGAGTACCACTTCCGGCTCGACGCGCTGGGCCGCCCGGTGCGCGACATCGACGACTACCTGGCCGTCATCCGCCTGAGCACCGGCAGCCTCTCGCGCGGCGACTTCATGTGGAACCGCAACAACCCCGACCGGCTGCTCTACCGCGGGGTGTACGCCGCGTGGCACCGGGCGATCCGGCGTGCCGGGGGTGGCAAGGGGCCGCGCTCGCGGCAGCTGGCCGGGGCGTCCGGCATCGACTCCTCCGCCACGATGCCGTTCAGCGTGCCGCGCGCGTGGAACCGCGACCTGCCCGCGCCCGACGGCGGTCGGTACCCCTCCAGCGGCGAGGAGGTGACGCACGCCTGGGTGCTGCGCGGCGACTTCAGCCAGCCCGAGCGGGTGGCGCAGCTGCGCGAGTTCCTCGACGCCGGCATCCGCCCCGTGCTGTGGCACCAGGAGCGCCCGCTGCCCCTCACCGAGCGGCGGCCGGAGCTGGCCGACGCGGTGGGCGACCTCATCGTGGCCGAGGGGCTGACCTACGTCTCGGCCAACGAGGCGACACTGGCGCAGAACCTGCTGGTGCTCGACGCGGGGCTCGCCGCGCGCGACGCGGGGAAGGTGCGGGCCGAGCGGGTGTGGCTGGACGCCGACCGGCTGGCCGAGGACACCGGTGCGGGCAGCATCGGGGACCTCATGGTGGTGCCCGGGCAGCTGCGCGAGGCGTTCGGCACCGCGCCGCAGTGGGTCACCCGGCACGGTGCGGGGCACTGCGGCATCGAGGGTGCGCGCCCGGCCCCCTGGCGAGCCTGAGCGGAGCTCGCTCCACCCGGCACACCCCTTGGGCGTTGGGTCGTCGCTTCTCGGGGTCCAGAGCCGGTCTCGACCCCGAGAAACGACGACTCAACGCAGGGCGGGCACGACCGCTGTGCGCTCATGTGTCACTGGGTGCCGCGGAGGGTGTCTGCCCGCGCATCCAGTGACACATGAGTGGCTGATCGTGGGCGTCAGCCCTTCTGGCTGCCCTTCGTGCCCTTCCCGGCCTTGTCCAGCGCGGCGTCCATGCGGGCGTCCAGCACCTGCTGCAGCGAGGCCACCCAGGTGGCCGTCACGTGGCTGCCCTGGCGGTAGGTGAGCACGCCACCGTTCACCGCGCGGCAGGTGCCCTCGGGGCAGAGGTGGTCGTTGAAGTCGATGAGGGAGCCGTCGACCTCCTTCATGACCTCCTCGAGCGCCGGGGTGCCCACGCCGTCGCGCTCCGGGAAGTCGCACACCGAGACGTGCGAGCTGTTCTCGGCCACGCACTCGTAGACCTTGGTCTTGGGCTGCGGCGTGTCGGCGATGGCCACCACGGTGGTGCCCTCGTCGACCAGCGGCTGGATGTGCTCCAGGTAGCCCTTCACGATGGCCTCGCGGGAGGTCTTGGTGCCGCCCTCCTCGACCAGCGCCTCGGAGCGCAGGCCGGAGACCACGAGCACGTCCGGCGGGTCGGCCTGCAGCGAGTCGGCGACCTTGTCGCCCCACTCCTTGCACGAGGTGTTCGGCGTGCCGCCGGGTGCCTGCAGCGCGGCCGAGAAGGCACAGGCTGACTTGGTGTTGGAGCGCACCGTGTAGCCGCGCTCCTTGGCCCACGCGTCCAGGCCCGGCAGCCACTGGAAGGCCTTGGAGTCGCCCACCAGGGCCACCGTCCTCTGACCGTTGGGGTCGCCGGCCTCGCACTCGTGCGGCTCGGCGGAGTCCAGGGACACCTGGCAGCCGTCGGCATACTGCGGCGGCACGTCCTCGGTGGCGTCCAACGGGTCGGGGGTGATGGTCTCCGGGTTGTCCGGGTACGCGGCAGGGTCGGGCTTGGCCTTGAGCACTGCGTTGACGCCGCGCACGCCCTTGCCGGCCCGGGTGTCCTTCGCCTTCTCCTCGTCCGGCAGCAGCGCCCGCGCGCCGGCGGCGTTCTCGTCGGTGCCCTTGCCGGGCGCCACCACCTGCAGGGCCGTGCCCAGCAGCACGCCGGTGAGGGTGAGCGAGGCGCCCAGCACCAGGGCGTTGCGGGTGCGCTTGAACGGGGCGGCGAAGCGTACCGGGTTCTCCACCAGGCGGTTGCCCGCCCAGGCCAGCGGGAAGGCCAGCAGAACGGCGGCGACGGTGGCCCACAGGGGCGCCTTCTCGCCGTCGTAGAGGCCCTGCTGGGTGAAGATCACCAGCGGCCAGTGCCAAAGGTAGAGCGAGTAGCTCAGGGCGCCGACC
>NZ_KV824653.1:2034-6128 GCF_001816045.1 Kytococcus sp. HMSC28H12 | reverse complement strand
GGCGCCGACCCACAGCATCGGGGCCGAGCCCAGGGCCGCCTGCAGCGGGCCGCGCGCGGTGTAGCCGCCGACGAGGGCCAGGGCGGTGCCGATGGTGGGCAGCAGGGCGGCGCTGCCCGGCCACGGCGTCCTCGAGGTGATGACCAGGAAGGCCACGCCCAGCATCAGCAGGCCGACGGCCACCAGCGCCGCGCCGAGGCGGCGGTCCAGACGCGGCCACACCGCCGCGCCACAGGCCACCAGGCCACCGACGGCGAGCTCCCACAGGCGGGTGGTGGTGACGAAGTAGGCCGTGGCCGGGCTGGAGGCGGTGTGCACCACCGACCACACCAGCGAGGGCACGGCGATGGCGAGCAGGCCGAGGGTGGCCGTGGGCGCCAGCGGGGTGCGGGCGCGGCGCACCACCAGGCCCACCACGAGCAGCACCAGCGGCCAGACCACGTAGAACTGCTCCTCCACCGCCAGCGACCAGAAGTGCTGCAGCGGCGAGGGCTCGGTGTCCTCGGCCAGGTAGTCCACGGACTGGTTGGCCAGCCGCCAGTTGATGAGGTACACCGCCGAGGCGCCGATGTCCCACGCCACGTCCTTGAAGCGCGTCAGCGGCAGCAGCAGCCAGGTGCCGATGGCGGTGAACAGCAGCACCATCGTGGCCGCGGGGAGCAGGCGCTTGAAGCGGCGGCCGTAGAAGGCCGGCAGGTCGACCGTGCCGGTGCGGTCCACCTCCTTGAGCAGCTGGCCGGTGATGAGGAAGCCCGACAGCACGAAGAAGATGTCCACGCCCGCGAAACCGCCGGTGATGACGGGCAGGCCGGCGTGGTAGGCCAGCACCGAGAGGACGGCGATGGCGCGCAGGCCCTCCACGTCGGGGCGGAAGGAGGTGGGGCGGTGCCCGCCGGGGACGGAGGAGGCGGCGGGCGCGGTGGGGGCGGTGGGGGCAGCAGAGCTCATCGAGTGGTGTCCTCACGGTCCAGCGCCACGGATGCGAGGCGTCGGAGGGTCTCGTCGGCGGGGAAGTGATCTCGGACCTGGGCGCGGGTCGCCGCGGAGGCGGCCTCCCAGGTGGTGCGGTCGGCGTGGGCCAGCACGCGTTCGGCGGCGGCGTCCACCCAGCGGGCGTCGGGCCCGTCCACCACCCAGTCGTCGGGCAGCACGTCGCGCGCGCCGCCGCGGCGGGCGAACACCGGCCAGTTGCGCACCACCGGCACGCACCCGGCTGCGGCGGCCTCCACGAGGCCCAGGTGGAAGGACTCACGGCGGCTGGAGCTCACCACGAACCCGCAGCCGGCCAGGTGGGCGGCCACGTCGTCGGTCTGCGGCACGAGCTCGAGGGCGTCGCGTACGTCGTCCTGCGCGGCCCGCTCGGCGACCTGCCGTGCGTACGTGCCGTTCTCCCCGGCATCGGCGATGTCCTGGCCGATGAGGCGCAGGCGCCACGCCGGGTCGTGCTCGCGGAGGCGGGCCAGCAGCTCGAGGGCCTTGAGGGGGTCCTTCACGCGGCGGCCCCACTTGACCATGACCAGGCGCCGGTGGGCGTCGTCGGTGGTGGGCACGTCGAACCAGTGGCCGTCCAGCACGTGGCCGATGACGTGCACCGGCGGCAGGTCCGTGCGGGCGCCGAGCACGCCGAGCGCCACCCGGGCCACCGGCGCCCCGACGGCCACGAGGGCGTCCACCGACGCCCAGCGCACCAGGTGCAGCCACGGGTCCAGCACGTCGAGGCTGTGCACGCGCAGCACCATCCGCTGGTGCGGGGCGGCCAGGTGGCTCAACCACACCGCGGGCAGGTCGGCCCACTCGGCCCAGAGCACGTCGGCCGCGGCGATGCGCTCGGTCACCTCGTCCGGCAGGCCGTGCTCGCCGTCGAGCACCAGGCGGCGCACCGCCTCGAGGTTCTCCGAGCGCACCAGACGGCTGGCCAGCACCGGGGCCGCCTCGGCCAGGTCGAGCACGTCCACCGTGCAGCCGGCGGCCTCCAGGGCGCGCACCACGGGCTGCTCGAAGCGGCCGTAGGTGCCGGGCAGCAGCAGCACGCGCGGGGCGGGGCCGGTGGGGCGCGGGGTGGCCTCGGGGCGGCGCCGCTCGGCCGTCAGGCGCTTCCAGTCCTCCACGGTGCGCAGGGGCGAGAGCCACGCGCCGGGGTTGTCCACCAGCGGGGAGGACACCGCATCGGCGTGGAGGGTGCGGTGGAAGGCCAGGCCCACCAGGGCGGTGAGGTCGTCGCCGGCCAGGTCCGGGGCGGCCAGGGCCTTCATCTGCCGCTGGATGCGCGCCGTCTGGGCGGTTCCGCGCCCCTGGCGCAGCAGGGAGGCGGAGGCGTCCACGCGCTGTCGGGCCGTCACGGCCTCGGGCACGTCCCGGGCCAGGCGGAGCACCTCCTCGGGCGGGAGGGCGCCGGAGCGCACCGGCTCGGCCAGCAGGTCGGCCACCCGTGCGCGGGCGGCGTCGCCGGTGAGCACGTCCACGGCATCGAGCTCCACCGCGTGGGTGGTGCCCGGCCAGACCACCAGGGCACCTTGCGCCAGCGAGGGCAGGCGCGGGTCACGCACCAGGTCGTGGGCGAAGGACTCCTGGTCCCCGGCGTTCAGGGCGTGCAGCAGGCCGTGGGCGCCGCCGGCGTCACCGGGCTCGGGGTGCACCACGCGCAGCCCGGCGGCGGCGAGCCCCTCCAGCAGGGTCGTCGCGTCCTGATCGCCCCGTGCCTCGGCCAGGGTCTCCTGCCAGACGGGCGCGGGGGTGGCCAGCACCACCCGGTGCCCCTGGTGCAGCAGGTGGCGCACCGTGGGCAGGGCGGCGTGCACCTGGCCCCGGCTGGCGGCGCACCACAGCAGGCCCCGGCTGCCGGGGGACTGCAGGGTCGTCGCGCCGCGGGTTCCCGGGCGGGGGTGGTGGGCGGTGCCCACGGATGCCGGACTCACCGGGCCTCCTCGATGGCGGCCTCGAGGCGTGCGTCGAACACGCCGCCGAGGGTTGTGACGTAGGTGTTGCTCAGGTGGCTGCCCTGTCGGTGGGTCAGCACGTCGCCGATGACGGCGGGGCAGGTCCCCTCGGGGCAGACGAAGTCGTTGAGGGACATCATCGCCGCGCCGTCCACGTTCTCCACGGCCTGCTCGAGGGCCGGCGTGCCGCGGCCGCCGTCGTCCTCGAAGGCGCACTGGCCCACGGTGTCCAGGTGCTCGGCCACGCACTCGTACTGCGGACCCTCGGTGGGGCCGGCGGTGTCGGCCACCGCCACCACGGTGGTGCCCTTCTCGGCCAGCGGCCTCCAGAAGGTCTCGTAGCCCTCGGCCACCTTGTCGTTGCCCTGTCCTCCGCCGGCCACGAGCGAGCTGGTGAGCAGCAGGTCGGGCTGCTGGGCGGTGATCTTCTCGTGCACCTCCTGGCCCCAGTCGTGGCAGTCCTTCCAGCGGGCGTCCTCGCGGTCCATGAGCAGGTCGTTGTACGCGCAGGCGGACTTCAGGTAGGTGCGCACCTCGTAGCCGTGGTCCTTGGCCCACGCGTCGATGAGGGGCACCCACTGGTCGATCTTCGAGTCACCGGCCACGGCGATCGTCTTCTTCGCGCCCTCCTGGCCGAAGGTGCACTCCCTGAGCTGGTTGCCGTCCACGCTGTCCACGCAGTTCTGGTCGTACGTGGGCGGGTAGTCCTTGGTCACCTCGAGGGGGTCCGGGGTGATCGCCTCCGGGGCGTCGGGGGCGTCACCGTCGTCGAGCACGGCGTGCACGTCAGCCGGAACCTTCTCGGGGTCCACGTCCTGCGGCAGCAGCACCTCGGCACCCACGCGCTGGGTGGCGGTCTCGGGGTTGACGTCCACCTGCCTGACGCTCGGTGCCAGCTGCACCAGGCCCACGGCCGCCACGGCGCCCACCGCGGTGAGGGCGCCGCCGAGCGCCAGGGCGTTGCGGGTGCGCTTGAACGGTGTGGCGAAGCGCACCGGGTTCTCGATGAGGTGGTGCCCCGCCCAGGCGAGGGGGAAGGCGGCCAGCACGGCGGCGACGCTCGCCCACATCGGGGCGCCGTCCTCGTACACGCCCTGCTCCACCACGGTCACCAGCGGCCAGTGCCACAGGTAGAGCGAGTAGCTCAGGGCGCCGACC
>NZ_KV824653.1:0-2014 GCF_001816045.1 Kytococcus sp. HMSC28H12 | reverse complement strand
GGCGCCGACCCACAGCATCGGGGCCGAGCCGAGGGCGCGCACCACCGGGCCGCGGGCGCGGGCCCCGCCCACCAGCACCAGGGCGGTGCCCACGGTGGGCAGCAGGGCGGCGCTGCCCGGCCACGGGGTGGAGGAGGTGACCACGAACAGGCTGGTCAGCAGCACCACGAGGCCGAGCACCACGAGCAGGCTGCCCAGGAGGCGCGGCAGGCGGGCCCAGACGGCCACACCGCAGGCCACGAGGCCGCCGAGGGCGAGCTCCCAGAGGCGGGTGGTGGTGACGAAGTAGGCCGTGGCCGGGCTGGAGGCGGTGTGCACCACCGACCACACCAGCGAGGGAACGGCGATGGCGAGCAGCCCCACGGTGGCCACGGGTGCCAGCGGCAGGCGCGTGCGCGTCACGAACAGGCCCACCAGCAGCAGCACCAGCGGCCAGACGACGTAGAACTGCTCCTCCACCGCCAGCGACCAGTAGTGCTGCACGGGGGAGGGCAGGGAGTCCTCGGCCAGGTAGTCCACCGACCGGTCGGCCAGGCGCCAGTTGACGACGTAGAGCGCCGAGAGCGCGATGTCCCAGGCGATCTCCTTGAACCGGGTGGCCGGCAGGACCAGCCAGGTGAGCAGCCCGGTGACGATGAGCACGGTGGTGGCCGCGGGGAGCAGGCGCTTGGCGCGGCGGCCGTAGAAGGCCGGCAGGTCCACCCGGCCGGTGCGGTCCACCTCCTTGAGGAGCTGGCCGGTGATGAGGAAGCCCGACAGCACGAAGAACACGTCCACCCCCGCGAAACCGCCCGTGACGAGCGGGAGGCCCGCGTGGTAGGCCATCACCGAGAGGACGGCGATGGCGCGCAGGCCCTCGACGTCGGGGCGGAACGAGGACGGCCGCTGGCTGCCGGTGCTGGAGGCACCGACGGGCTTCCTGGCCACTTGACTCACGGAGCTTCCTTGGAGGGGGACGACACAGGTCGGAGGGGACGGACCGGGGTCCGTGGGGAGCAACGATAACGCCGCGGTCCCCGCACGCCGGGGTGCTCAGCCCGCGACGAGCACCCACCCGCCGGCCTCGTCGCGCCGCACGAGGCCCGCCTCCGCGAACTGCTCCAGCCACCCCTCCATCGGCCACCAGCCCCACCGTTCGGCAAAGACGCGACCGTTGCGCACCACGTCGGCCACCTTGTCCCACGGTGGGGAGTGACTCTCGTGCCACTGGTGGTGGGCCACCGCGCCGCCGAGCCACAGCAGGCGCCCCCCGACGGCCCCGAGGCGCTGCGCGAAGTCGGTGTCCTCCCCGCCGTAGCCCACGTACGCCTCGTCGAAGCCGCCGACGGCACGCCAGGCCGCGGGCGTCATCGCGAAGTTGAGCGACCAGAAGCGGGTGAGGTCGGCCTCGGGCACCAGCTCGCCGGGCGCGGGCACGGGGCGCCCCGGGGCGGGGTCGGAGAGGGCGCGCAGGGCGGGCAGGTCCTCCACCGGGTAGGTGGCCGGTGGATCGGTCTGGCGCAGGCGCCCGGTGACGCCACACCAGAGAGCGGGTGCGTCGCCCCCGGAGTGCGTGGCCACCGTGCGGGCGTAGGTGTCCACGAGCTCCGGCTCGGCGATGCAGTCCACGTCGAGCAGGACGAGCACGGCGGCCCCCGCCTCGGTGGCGGTGGCGGCCGCCAGGTTCCGTGCGGCGGCCAGCGGCAGGCCCTCGGGCGTGGTGGGGAGGTCGACCACGAGGGTGCGGCAGCCGGGCACGGGGTGGCCGTCGGTGACCGCGCGGATGCCCGCGTCGTCCATGGCCACCACCACGTGCAGGTCGGGCACCCGGGCCGAGGCCGCGAGCGACCGCCGCTGGTTGGCCAGGTGGGCGTGGCGGCCGTGCACCAGGGTGAGGACGGCGGTGGTCACGGGGTCTCCTCGGGGTCGGGTGCGACGGACTGCCCGGTCGGGCGGGCCACCTCGGCCACCACCTGCGCGATGCCGGCCGCGCCGGACCCGAGCCAGCCACCCCAGCCCGCGCCGCCGAGGGCAC
>NZ_KV824652.1:0-2409 GCF_001816045.1 Kytococcus sp. HMSC28H12 | reverse complement strand
CCGGTGGGCACCCCACGGGGGCCCACCGGCGTCTCGTCGTCGCGCGGGCAGCGCGTCAGGAGGTCACGCGCCGGAGGCGGTCAGCCGGTAGCGTGCAGGTGGCGCACCGGCACGGCTTCTCCAGCGTGGCGGTAGACCTCCAGCTCGGCGTCCCATGCGGTGCCCAGCAGGCGGTCGATGCCGTCGGCCAGCGCCCGGGCGTCCCCATGGGTGGCGTCCAGGACGGCGCGCAGGCGGTTCTCGTGCACGACGGCGTCGCCGACGGCGTTCGTGGAGGCGTGGTGGATGCCGAGGCTCGGCGTGTGCGACCAGCGGGAACCGTCGGAGCCGACGGTGGGGTCCTCGGTGACCTCGTAGTGCACGCCGTCGAAGGGGCGCAGAGCGCTGGCCAGGGCGGCGCCGGTGCCGGGGCGGCCGTGCCAGGTGAACTCGCCACGCACCGCCCCGGGCTGGGCCGGCTGGTCGATCCAGTCGATGCGGGGGGCGCCCTGCACGCCGGCACGCATCAGGGCATGCTCGATCGCCCACCCGAGGTGGGGGCACAGCGCGGTGGGCGTGGCGTGGATGAAGACCACACCCGTCGCCCGGGCTCGCTGGTGGGGGCCGGACATCGCAACCTCCTGTGATCGCTCGACGTCTTCCCCAACGCCTCGATCCGTGGCGGTCGCCGCGGCTCCCTCAAGTTGTGCGCACAGTCTGCACCATGCGTCGAGGGCCCGCCAAGCGGCGCGCCCACTCGTCACCGCCGCCAGGCACCGGGGTGTCACGAGTCCGGCCCGGTTGGTGACAGGAGTCATGGGCGCCCGGGGCCACGACTGCGCACGATGGGGCCATGAACCGCAACGCGCTCGCCTTCCTCGCCCTGGCCGTCACCATGATCTACGGCGTCGGCTTCGCCCTCTTCGACACCCCCAGCCGGGCCTACGCCATGGGCGGCGCCCTGCTGGTGGCCCTGTGCTGGATCGCCGTCGGCGCGCTGGGGCGCCACCACGGCCGGCAGCTCGACTGAGCCCGCGCACCACCGCCGTCGACGCGCATCACGCAGCACCCGTCCACGGCATCGACGCCCGGACCCACGACCTGTGGGCCCGGGCGTCCGCCGTCCGGGGAGGGACCGAAGTGGGCCAGGTGGGGCTTGAACCCACGACCGACGGATTATGAGTCCGCTGCTCTGACCGGCTGAGCTACTGGCCCCGGTGCCCGAGGGGCGTCGCGAGGATAGTCTGTGCGGCGCTGACCCCGACCGGAGGACCTGACCCACGTGCGCATCGTCCGCATCGCCAACTTCGTGGCCCCCAACTCGGGGGGCATCCGCACCGCCCTGCGCCACTGGGGCGAGGAGTACCGCGCGCGCGGCCACGAGGTGCACCTGGTGATCCCCGAGCCCGGTGAGCCCCACGAGCTGCAGAGCCAGGGCCACGTCCACCACCTGCCGGCCACGCCGACCGGCGCCGGCTACTCCCTGATGTGGGCGCGCCGTCCCGTGGCGCGTCTGCTCACCGAGCTGGCCCCCGACCGCCTCGAGGTGCACGACCGCGCCACGCTGCGCTGGCTGGGCCCGTGGGCGCGCCGCCACGGCATCCCCACGATGATGCTGAGCCACGAGAACATGACCGGCATCCTCGTGCGCCGCCTGCACTCCCCGCAGGGTCTGGCCGAGCGGACCGCGGACTTCATCAACCGCAAGTCCGCCAAGGACTACGACCGCATCGTGTGCCCGAGCCACTACGCGGCCGCAGAGTGGCGCCGCTTCGGGGCCGATGCGCGCGTGGTGACCCTGGGCGTGGACCTCGAGTCCTTCCAGCCGCCGGCCGAGCGCTCCCCGCTCACCCCGGACGGGCGCGAGCGGCCCGAGGGACAGGTGCAGATCGTGCACTGCGGGCGCCTCTCCCCGGAGAAGAACCCCGGCCTGACCCTCGGCGCCCTGCGCGAGCTGGTGGACCGCGGCGTGGACGCCCACCTCACGGTGCTGGGGCACGGCCCGATGCGTGAGGAGCTCATGGAGTCCTCCGCCGACCTGCCCGTCACCTTCCACGAGTACATCTCCGGACGGCAGGCCCTGGCCGAGGTGCTGGGCCGCGCGGACCTGGCCATCTCCCCCGGTCCGGTGGAGACCTTCGGCCTGGCGGCCCTCGAGGCCCTGGCGTGCGGGGTGCCCGTGGTGTGCCCCGACGAGGGGGCGCTCTCCGAGGTGGTCGGCCCCGCCGGCGCCGTGGCCCCTTCCCGGCCGGAGGCCTTCGCCGACGCCGCCCTGGACGTCCTGGGCCGCGGTGACCTCACGGACGTGGCGCGCACACAGGCCGAGCGCTTCAACTGGGAGGACTCCACGAGCCAGATGCTGGCCATCCACGCCGAGCTGGGCTGAGGACGGCCGCGTCGCCCGGGCCCCCATCGCGGTGCGGACAGCGG
>NZ_KV824651.1:0-611 GCF_001816045.1 Kytococcus sp. HMSC28H12 | reverse complement strand
CCGGGGCCGGGGCCGGGCGTGGGGAGGACGGTGACCGGGCCGGCAGACACGGTGTGGCCACCGGCGGGACGGACACGGCGCCGGTTCCGCGGTTCCCGGTGCTGGCCGGCGCGTGCGACACCGGACGGGTCGGTGAGCGGCAGGCCGCGATCGTCATCGAGCAGCTCCAGGCCCTCCCGGGAGACCTCACCGGCACCCAACGGGCCCGGGCCGAGGAGGTCCTCACCGACTGGGCCGCGGTGATGTCACCCTCCCGGTTGCGGCGCCGCGCACCCCGGGTGCTCGACGAGCTCGGCATCACCCCGGCGGTGGCCGACGCGTACGAGGACGACCAGGTCGCCGCCGGTGAACGGGCCGCGTGGGAGAACACACGATTGTGGATGGTCGACAACCACGACGGCACCTGGAGCGGCCGGTTCACCCTGCCCGAGGTCCAGGCCCACATGCTCAAGAAGGCCCTGGACGCCCTGACCAGCCCCACCCGCCGCACCACCCCCGGCGGACTCAGCGCTCCCGCCGGGCGCACCACTCCCGGCGGGCGTGGCGACGGCCCGCACGGCGCGACGCACAGGACGAACCCGGCGAACGCGGCGACCGGGCAGGGCGTGAAC
>NZ_KV824650.1:0-6568 GCF_001816045.1 Kytococcus sp. HMSC28H12 | reverse complement strand
ATGTTCCACGTGGAACATCACCCGCCCCGTCTCCGTGGGCGCCGCCTCCGGGTCAGGCGTCGGGCGCCAACAGGGTGAGGATGCGGTCGAGGTCGTCCTGCCCCGCGAACTCCACGGTCAGCGTCCCCTTGTTCCGCCCCATCTTCACCGACACCCGGGTGTCCCACCGGTCGGAGAGCTCCGCAGCCAGGTCCTCGTGCTCAGGGGAGGTGCGGCGGCTGGGCAGACGACGACGGCCTGTCTTCTCCTGCTCCGCCCCAACACCGAGAGCGATGAGCTCCTCCAGGCCGCGGACCGAGAGACCCTCGGCCACGACGCGCTGGGCCATGCGCTCCATCGCGGCTCCGTCCTCCAGACCCAGCAGGGCGCGGGCGTGCCCCGCGGACAGGACCCCGGCCGCCACCCGACGGGCAACGCTCGGGGGCAGCTTGAGCAGGCGCAGGGAGTTGGTGATCCGCGGCCGGCTGCGCCCGAGGCGCTTCGCCAGCTCCTCGTGGGTGCACCCGAAGTCCTCGAGCAACTGACCGTAGGCCGCCGCCTCCTCGAGGGGATTGAGCTGCACCCGGTGGAGGTTCTCCAGGAGCGCCTCACGGAGCATCTCCTGGTCCTCGGTCTGGCGCAGGATGGCCGGGATCGTCTCCAGTCCGGCAAGACGCGACGCGCGGAGACGGCGCTCACCCATGATGAGCTCGTAGCGGTCACCCGCCGTCCGCACCACGATGGGCTGCATGACCCCCAGCTCGCGGATGCTGTGTGCGAGTTCCTCGAGGTCGTCCTCGTCGAACACCTCGCGCGGCTGCCGCGGGTTGGGCACGACCTCGTCGACCGGCAGCTCCACAAGGCGGGCCGGGGCGTCGACCAGATCCTTGGCGTCCGTCGAGGGTGTCGCGGTCGCCTCGGGGCCCTCCGCACCGGCGGGCGCCGCCTCGCCCCCGGCGGCTGCCGTGGCCGACGGGGACGTCAACCCACGCGATCCACTGTCGGCGCTGGGCGCCGCTGCCTGGTCACGCTGCGCGAAGTAGACGTCGCGGGGCCGCGCCCCGCCGTCCTCCTGGGGAATCAGTGCCCCGAGACCTCGCCCCAGTCCTCGTCGCTGCCCTGCCATGCTGTCTCCTCTCGACGCCTTGCCCTGCCGGACGACCCCCAAGTCTCCCATGCAGCGCGAACGTCGACCTCCACGGTCCACATGGCATGTTTCACGTGAAACGCGACGAGCGCTTCCCATCGGGCCCGTTGACTCACGGCATGTGGAGCCCACAACAGATCAGGCGACCCTCCCGAGGGGAGGGCCGCCTGGTGGGAACGCGAGGCTCCTGATCAGCTGCTGGGGCGCTTGCCGTGGTTGGCCTTGCCCTTGCGCTTCGTCTTGCGCTTGCGCGCACGCTTGCTCGACATGGTGACCTCCTGGGCCTTCTGAGACATCGAAGCGCCCCTGAGGGCGCGTATCGCGCAGTATCTCATACCCGGAACCACCGGATCACGTCCACGAGGTGACGTCAGGCACCACGTCACCCCCGCACCCCTCAGGACCAGCGGGCGACGACCTCCTTGGCCGCCGAACGGTAGGCCCGGGCCCCCGGGCCGTCCGCGTCGTAGGCCAGGACGGTCTGCCCGTAGGAGGGCGCCTCGCTGATGCGCACGGACCGCGGGATGAGCGTCTCCAGCACCACCTCACCGAAGTGGTCACGCACCTCCTGCGCCACCTGCGTCGCCAGTCGCGTGCGCGCGTCGAACATCGTGAGCAGGATGCCCCCGAGGCGGAGCTCCGGGTGCAGGTGCCGCTGGATGAGGGAGATGTTGCGCACGAGCAGGCTCACACCCTCCAGGGCGTAGTACTCGCACTGGATCGGGATGAACACCTCGTCGGCCGCCACGAACCCGTTCACCGTGAGCAGGCCCAGGCTCGGCGGGCAGTCGATGAGGACGACGTCGTACGTCTGCGCCTCGCGGATCTCCTGCAGGGCCCGGCGCAGACGGTTCTCCCGCGCCACGAGCGAGACCAGCTCGATCTCGGCACCCGCCAGGTCGATGGTGGCCGGCACCACGCTGATGCGTTCGCTCTCGGGCGACACCTGGGCCACCTGCTCGAGCGTGGCCTCGTCGATGAGCACGTCGTAGACACCAGCCACCCCCGACTGGTGCTCGATGGACAGGGCGGTGGAGGCGTTCCCCTGCGGGTCCAGGTCGATGACGAGCACCTTCAGCCCACCCTCGGCGAAGGCGGCGGCGAGGTTCACCGTGGTGGTCGTCTTGCCGACGCCACCCTTCTGGTTGGCCACCGTCATGACCACGGTCCTCGAGGGGGCCTTCAGCGGCGTGGGGCGACCACGCTCCTTGCGCTCGGCGGGGGTGAAGGGGGGCACCGGATCGTCGTCCTCGTCGTCGTCCGTGGAGGGCTCACCGGTCGGGGCGGACGACCCCTCGGCAGCGGCCGTGGTCGTGGACCCCGCCGCGGCCCCGTCGGTCCCGCCCTGCGCGGTGTCCACCGGGGACTCCTGCGGGACGGCCCCCACGGCCGGCACGCGCTCCACCGACGAGGGCGCCACCGTCGGCTGCCAGCCCACCGGCGCGGTCCCCGGCGTGGGGGCGGTGGGGGTGGCGGGGTGGCTCCCATTGGGCCAGCCGACGGGGTTGCTCATCGCTTCTCCTTGCTCCGGGACCGACGGCCGCGGGAGCTGCCTCCCGAGCGACCGACGTCCTCCTTGGTGACGATCACCACCGTGGTGGGGACCTCCAGGTACGCCGACCCACAGTCCACCACGTCCACGGCACCGCCGCCCAACCGCCGCAGCACCTTCTGCGCCTGCTCGACCTCCTGCTGGGCGGAGGACCCCTTGAGGGCCACCATGCGACCGCCGGTCTCCACCAGCGGGAGGCACCACGGGGCCAGCACCTCGAGGCGGGCCACGGCCCGTGCGGTCACCACGGGGGCCGTCGTCCCGTCGTCGAGGTTCTCTGCACGAGAACGGATCACGGCCACACGGTCGCCCAGGCCCAACTTGGAAACGACCTCGTCCAGCCACACGGTGCGCCGCAGCATCGGCTCCACCAGGGTCACCCGCGTCTCGGGCGCGGCCAGCGCCAGCGCGATGCCGGGCAGCCCAGCCCCGCTGCCCACGTCGAGCACGTGGTCGGCGCCGTCGAGGACCTCGGCCACCACGGCGCAGTTGAGCACGTGGCGCTCCCACAGCCGGGGCACCTCCCGCGGGCCGATGAGGCCCCGCTCCGTACCGGAGGTCGCCAGCATCTGCGCGAACCGCTCGGCCTGCGGCAGCAGGTCACCGAAGACCCGTGCCGCGGCCTCCGGGCTGGGGGCCAGGCCCTCTCCGCCGGCCTCGGGGGCGTCCACGTCACTCACCGGCCGGCGCCGGGGAGACCACCACGTAGCGGTTGGGCTCCTCGCCCGCCGAGGACGAGTGCAGCCCGCCCGCCAGCACGCGGTCGTGCACCACCTTGCGCTCGAAGGCCGTCATCGGCTCCAGGGAACGCTCGGTGCCGCTCTCGCGCACGGCCTCCACGGTGCGATCGGCCAGCTGCTCCAGCGCCTTGCGGCGGTCGGCGCGGTACCCGGCCACGTCCACCATGAGGCGGCTGCGCTCCCCGGTCTCTGCCTGCACGGCCAGGCGGGAGAGCTCCTGCAGGGCCTCCAGCACCTGGGCGCCGGGGCCGACGAGACGGCGCGGCACCGTGCCCTCCTCGGAGTCCACGATGCTCACCACCGCCCGGTCGGCCTCGTGCTGGACGTCGATGTCGCCGTCCATGTCGGCCAGGTCGAGCAGGGTCTCGAGGTAGTCCGCCGCGATCTCGCCCTCGACCTCGATCTGCGCGGGGGTCCGCTCGGGGTGCGCCGGTGCGTCGGCCATGGGTCAGCCCTTCTTCCGCTGCTTCTTGCTCTTCTTGCGGCGCACCGGCTGGGAGCGCTGCCCGCCGGTGCCGCCCTGGGCCATGCGGGTACCGGCCGAGACCGGGTTCACCTGCGGCCCCGAGGCCCCCTTGCCCGAGGAGGTCGAGCGACCACCGTCGGTGGCCCCGTCCTTCTCGTCACCGAGCGCGTGCGCCCCGGAGTCCTTGCCGCCCACGGGCGCCAGCGTCATGCGCGTGGGCTCCTGGCCCTTGGCGATCTGGCGCGCGTGCATGCGGCGCTCGGCCTCGGTGTTGGGCGTCGGCATGTGGCGGATGATGTACAGCTGCTGGAAGTAGGACCACAGGTTGCTCAGGGTCCAGTACACGAGCAGGGCGATCGCGAAGTTCACACCGGTGAAGGCCAGCACCAGCGGCATGACGTAGAGCATGATCGTCTGCGACTGCCCCATCGGCCCTTCCTTGGCCGTCTCGGGCATGTTGATGTCCATCGACATCTTCATGCTGAAGAAGGTGAACGCGGTCATGAGCACCACGAGCACCAGCGCCACGACCTTGGGGGTCACGCCGGGGTCGTGCAGGAAGGTGTCGGAGAGCTCGGCCCCGAAGATCGAGGCGGAGTCGAAGGAGCGCGCCAGGTCCTGGGTCATGAACCCGATGGGGGCGTGCGCGCCGTCCGCGACGCCCGGGACGGCACGGAGCACCCGGAACAGTCCGTACATGATGGGGATCTGCAGCAGCAGCGGCAGGCAGGAGGCCATCGGGTTGGTGCCGTTGGCCCGGTAGAGCTCCATGGTCTCGGCCTGCTGGCGCTGCATGGAGGCCTGGTCGCGCTTGCCCTTGTACTTCTGCTGGATCTTCTTGATCTCGGGCGCCAGCAGCTGCATCTTGCGGCTGCTGTGGATCTGCTTGATCACCAACGGGATCATGGCCAGGCGGGCCAGGACCACCAGGGCGAGAATCGACAGGACCCAGGTCCAGCCCGACTCGGAGGGCATCCCCAGGGCGGTGAGGCCCCGGTGGGCGCCGGCGAGGATGGCTGCCACGGCCCATTCGATGGGGTAGAGCAGATTCGGCACGGAGAATCCTTCGTCTGTGGACTGCTGAGGTTCAGGGGGTGGGGACCGCAGGGCCCGTCAGGCCGCGTCCCACTCGGGGCCATTGTCCCCCGGGTCGGGCCGGGTGTGCAGGCCGCCCGGGTCGGTGCCGGGCACGGGGTCGTAGCCGCCGTGCGACCACGGGTTGCATCGTGCCACGCGCCAGACCGCCAGGGCAGTGCCACGGAGGGCGCCGTGCTCGGTGAGGGCGGTGACGGCGTAGGCCGAGCAGCTCGGGTAGTAGCGGCACGTGGGCGGCAGGAGGGGGGAGACCAGCCGCTGGTAGCCCCACACGAGCACGAGCAGGGGCCAGGCCAGGAGGGGACGCCCGCCGACGCGCCACATCAGGCGCCCCGGGGGACCGCGCGGGCCAGGCAGCGGTCGAGATCGCGCACGAGGGCGCTCCACTCGGCGGTGGCGCTGGCGGGATGGGCCCGCACCACGAGATCGTGCCCGGCGGGCAGGTCGGCCAGCCGATCGGCCACGAGGTGGCGCAGGCGACGCTGCACGCGGGAGCGCACCACCGAGTTGCCCACCTGCTTGGACACGACGAAACCGACCCGCACGGGGTGCGGGTCGGTCTGGTCGGGCGTCGAGGGCCGGGGGGTCAGCACCACGGACATCGTGGTGGACGAGCCCTTGCGGCGGCCGGTACCGCGGAGCACGGCCGTGAAGTCACGGCTGCGTCGCAGTCGGTGGCGGGCCGCCAGCACCGCGGGTCCGCTCAGGCGGAGATCTTGGCGCGGCCCTTGCCGCGGCGGGCGGCGAGGATGGCACGGCCGGCGCGGGTGGACATGCGGGCGCGGAAGCCGTGCTTGCGGGCGCGACGACGGTTGTTGGGCTGGAAGGTGCGCTTGCTCATGGTGTCTCCTGGTCGTTCGGGCAGGCCCTGGTTCCCCGGGCTTGCGGCCCCGCTCCACGCATGCCGGTCGGCACGACGGCGGGGGGATGGCGAGTGCCCGAGCTCCGTGGGCACCTCATGGGCCGTGCGCCGACGCCCCCGGAGGGGTCACCACGGCGCAGACCGGACCCCTCACCCTACGTTTTGCCCCACTCCCGGGTCAATTCAGCGCGGAGTCGGGTGTGGAGAGCCTGTGGACAACGGCTATCGTTGGGTCTCACCCACCACGCACGTTGGGTGTGTCCACAGGGTGTGGACGATGGTGTTGACAACGCCCCAGGGCGGGCGATCCGCACCTCGTGACCCTGGGGACGGACGTGTGCACGACGCCCCGGAACGCTGTGAGGACCCCCTGTGAGCCAGACCCCCGACGACCACGCCGCCGCCATCTGGCACGAGGCCATGGTCCGCCTGCAGGGAGCAGGCCTCGCCCCGCGCGACGTCGGCGTGCTCCGTCTGGCCACGCTGGTGGGCCTGCTCGACGCGACGGCCCTCATCGCCGTGAAGTACGACCACGTCAAGGACGCGGTGGAGGGCCACCTGCGGGACGACGTCGCCACCGCGCTGTCCGAGGTCCTCGACCGCGACGTGCGCCTGGCGGTCTCCGTGGACCCCGACGCGGTGGCCGCCGTCCAGGAGCCCGCCCAGGCCCCGCCCGCGTCCCCGGCGCGAGCGTCCACCACGGGTTCGTCCACAGCTGTGGACGAAC
>NZ_KV824649.1:0-537 GCF_001816045.1 Kytococcus sp. HMSC28H12 | reverse complement strand
CTGCGGGGTCTGCGACCGGGAGCCGCCCTTGCCCGCGGCACGCGACCCGCTGCCCGACGCCGTCGCCCGGGAGCCCCCGCGCGATCCCGACCGGTTGGTCCCCTGACCGCCACGCGTTCCACTGCGGGCAGCACGGGACGTCCCGGCGGACCGAGCGGTGCCGGGACGGGAGGACGAGGAGCGACGGGTGCGGGAATCTGCCACCCGCCAAGAGTAGGTGCCGCCACCGACAGCCCGACGGGGCCCACGCCGCACCCCGGCCGCCGGCCCGATGAGGTGACCCACACCCGGGCCCCTCCCTGAAGCCACTAGGCTTCACCACCATGAGTGAAGGCCAGGAACTGGATCTCGGGCGCGAGGCCCTGCCGTGCTTCGTCGTGACGGCCGACCAGCGCGACTCCCGCCACCAGCCCGACGCCGTCCCCGCCCTCCTCGAGCAGCTCGCGGCCCGTCCCACCGCGCCGGACGCCCTGCCCTTCGAGCGCGCCGCGGGTGACGAGGTGCAGGGCGTGCTCACCTCCGGCACCGAGGTGGTGC
>NZ_KV824648.1:0-3723 GCF_001816045.1 Kytococcus sp. HMSC28H12 | reverse complement strand
CCCGGCCGACCGGCCCGACCAGGAGGACACCGATGCCGCTGCGCCGCCCCACCCCCACGCCCCGCGCCGCGCGCGGACGCACCCTGCTGGTGGCGGGTGCGGCGCTGGTGGCCAGCGGCGCCGTGGCCGGGTGCGGTGGGGTCTCCATCGGCATCGGGGGAGCGAGCAGCGACCCGACGAGCAGCGCCACCTCCACCGAGGCGCCCACGGAGGCCTCCCCGTCCTCCTCCGAGGGGGCGACCGACCCGACGGGGGACGCCGCGCCGACCGGCGACGGCGCGCCGAGGACGACGCCTGGGGAGACCCCCGGCGAGCCCGCGAGCACCGAGCCCACGAGCAGCGAGGGCGAGCCGACCCCGTCGGAGAGCGACGGCGCCACCGAGAGCGACGACGCCACCGAGAGCGACGACGCCACGGGCACCGACCCCTCCGAGACGCCGTCCCCCGAGGACAGCGCGTCCGAGCCGGCCGAGGCCGGGGCCGCCGACTCCCTGGGCAAGGTGGTGAGCGAGCCCTCCATCCCGCACCGGGGCGAGGCGTTCCGGTGGGAGTCCGGCCTCGTCGCGCACGTGACCGAGGGGGAGCCCTTCATCCCCTCCCCGGCGGCGGCCGGCACCGACGGCTTCAGCCAGTTCGAGCGCTACGAGGTGACGCTCACCAACCGTAGCCCGGAGTCCTTCCGGCTCAGCGACTTCCGTATCAGTGCCCAGAGCGCCGGGGAGCCGGCCTCCCGGGTCTTCGACTCCGGCAACGGCATCAACTCCCAGCCCGCCCAGGACCTGGAGCCCGGGGAGACCGCCCGCTTCCCGGTGGTGTTCGGCGTGAAGGACCCGCAGGACACCGTGCTCGACGTGGTGCAGGCCTTCGAGCTGAGCGACCGCGTGGTCTTCCTGCCGCCTCAGCGGTAGAGCGCGTCGAGCTCGCGGGCGTACTTCTCGGCCACCACCGTGCGGCGCACCTTGAGCGTGGGGGTCAGCTCCCCGCCCTCCATCGTGAACGGCTCGGGGGCCACCACGACCTTGGTGATGTGCTCGTAGCGGGCGAGGTCGGCGGTGAGCGCGGACACCCGCTCGGCCACCAGGCGCTGGAGCTCCTCGCCGGAGACCTCGCCGAGCTGCTCGGACACCGCCGCGGCGTCCAGCGACACCACGGCCGTCAGGTAGGGGCGGCCGTCGCCCACGACCATCGAGTACTCGATGACCTCGTCGCTCTCCAGCACGCCCTCGATGGCGGCCGGGGCGACGTTGCGCCCGCCGTCGGTGACGATGATCTCCTTGGACCGGCCGGTCAGGGAGAGGAAGCCGTCCTCGTCCAGACGGCCCAGGTCCCCGGTGCGGAACCACCCGTCCTCGGTGAACGCCCCCGGCGCGGGGTCGCTGCCGTCGAGATTGGGCAGGTAGCCGGAGAACACGCCGTCGCCGCGCACCTGGATCTCGCCGACGCCCGGGGTGTCCGGCCCGTCGGGCTGGGGCACGATGCGCACCTCCATGCCGCGGATCGGCTGGCCGACGGTGCCGAACCGCCAGGTGCGCACACCGGGGCAGGAGACCACCGGGGAGGTCTCCGAGAGGCCGTACCCCTGCGAGACCAGCAGGTCGGCGGCCAGCAGGAACTCCTCCACCTCGCGGCGCAGCGCGGCACCGCCGGCGGCCATGCACGTCTTGGGCCCGCCCAGCACGTCGCGGATGCGGTGCAGCACGAGCCGGTCGGCCACGCGGTAGGCGGCCTCGGTGGCCACCGGGACGCGCTCGCCGCTGCGGCGGGCCAGGTTGCGGCGCAGTCCCACCCGCATCGCCCAGTCGAAGAGGCGCCGTGTGACGCCGTTCCTGTCGGCGTTGGCGTGGGCACCGGCGTAGACGCGCTCGTAGAGGCGGGGCACGCTCACCATCACCTGCGGCCGGGCGGCGGCCAGCAGCGGCTGCACCTCCCGCGGGTTGCGGCAGTAGGCGATGGTGAGGCCCTGCTGCACGCCGAACGCGGTCCACGCGCGCTCCAGGGCGTGGGAGAGCGGCAGGAAGCTCAGGGAGCGCTGACCCGGCGCGTAGTCGAAGCGCTCGGCGATGGTGGCGAACTGGGTGGTGAGGTTGCGGTGCGTGAGCGGCACGGCCTTGGGCACCCCGGTGGTGCCCGAGGTGTAGAGGATCGTGGCCAGGTCGTCCAGGTCCGCCTGCTCGATGCGGCGCACCACCTCGGCGCGCGTGGCCGCGTCGGCGGCGCGTCCGGTGGCCACCGCCTCCTCGAGGTCCACCACCGGGGCCCCCGTGGTGGACGCGGCGGCCTCCCGCGCGGCGGGGGAGCACTCCAGGGCCAGCACCTGCTGCAGGTGCGCGGTGTCCACCATGTCGGCCACGAGGGCGAGCTCCTCGTCGCCCAGCACGGCCACCACGGTGGCGCGGCTGTGCTCCAGCACGTAGCGCTTCTGGGCCGAGCCGGAGGTCAGGTGCACCGGCACCACGGTGGCGCCGGCCGACATCGCGCCGTAGTCGACCACCGACCAGGCCGGGCAGTTGGGGGAGACCAGGGCCACGCGGTCCCCGGTGCCCAGGCCGTGGGACACCAGGTGGGCGGCCAGGGCGGTGGCGCGCTCGGCGAACTCGGCGTAGGTCCACTCCTGCCAGGTGCCGTCGACGAGCTCGCGCTGGGCCACCACCCCCGGGTGGGCCGCGGCGGTGTCGCGGAGGTGCTGGCTGAGCGGTGCGAGCGTCGACATGCGGGTCAGGGTACGCACCCGGGGCGCCCGCCCGGCCGGGGAGGACCGCGTGGAACCATGGCGCCATGACACCGGACCGGGCGGCCGTGCGCCGCATGCAGGCCGTGGCCACCGGGCTGCTGCTGCTGGCGGCGGTGGTCTTCCTGCTCACCCCCGACGACGGCGCCTGGGGTTACGTCCACGCCGCCGCGGAGGCCTCGATGGTGGGCGCGGTGGCCGACTGGTTCGCCGTCACCGCCCTCTTCCGCCACCCCCTTGGCGTGCCGGTGCCGCACACCGCGATCATCCCGCGGCGCAAGGACGACATCGGCCGGGCGCTCGAGGACTTCGTGGCCACCAACTTCCTCACCGGTCCCACCGCCCGCGACCGGTGGGTGCGCGCCGGGGTGAGCGCCCGCGCGGCCCGCTGGGTGGGGCGCGAGGAGAACGCCCGCTCCGTGGTGACGGAGCTGCTGCCCGCCGCCCGACGCGCCCTGGCCGCCGCCGACCGCCGGACCGTGGCCGAGGTGGCCGGCGAGCACCTGCTGCCGCGCCTGGCCCGCGAGCCCCTGGCCCCGCTGGCCGGGCGCTGGCTCGAGGAGGTGCTGCGCACCGGGGCGCACCGCCGGCTGGTGGACCTCGTGGTGGACGAGGCCGTGGACTGGCTGACCGCGCACCCCGAGCGTGTGCAGTTCATCGTGCGCACCCGGGCGCCGTGGTGGTCGCCCCAGTGGGTGGACGACGCGGTGGTGGAACGCATCCACGCCGAGCTGCTGGGCTGGGCGCGTGACGTGCAGCGCCAGCCCGACCACCGCGTCCGCGCCAGCGTCGACGACCTGCTGGGGGACCTGGCCCGGGACCTGCAGCACGACCCCGGCACCGCCGAGGCGATGGCGCGCCTGCAGGAACGGGTGCTCACCGACCCCTCGGCGGCCACCACCGTGGCCGAGCTGTGGGAGGGCCTGGCGGTGGTCCTGGACGAGGCGCTCGCCGACCCCGACGGGGTGCTGCCGCGCCGTGCCGCCACGGCGCTC
>NZ_KV824647.1:0-6800 GCF_001816045.1 Kytococcus sp. HMSC28H12 | reverse complement strand
GGCCAGGGCGGCGCGCAGCTCGGCCTCGGTGCCCCGGGCGAGGGCCACCACCTCGGGACGGGCCGTCACCACCTGGCGGGCCAGGAGGGCCAGGTCGCTGCCGCCGGCCGCCAGCCCGTGGACGGTGAAGCGTCCGGGGTTCTGGTCGACGACCTGCAGGGCCTGGGTGCCGATGGAGCCGGTGGACCCCAGGAGCGTGACGCGGCGCGGAGACATGGGCGCCAGCGTACGGCCCACCCCCGGGGTCCCAGCGGGTGCTCAGCCCCGGCGCGCCAGCCGCTCCAGGTCGGCGCGGTCGCCGTGCACGCGGTTCACGTCGTACCCGTGGGCGTCCACGGGGTAGGCCTGCCAGATGGTGTGGGTGGCGCCGTGCATCGACCACGACTTGGGCGCGATGCCGGGGGCGCTGGAGTAGCGGGCCAGCCAGAGCTTCACGTCCGAGAAGTCGGCCGTGCCCACGCAGGTGTTCCACCAGTGGGCGTTGGTGTAGACGACCGGCTTGACCCCGGTGAGCTCCTCGTAGCGGGTGATGAAGTCCCGGGCCCAGGCGGCCATCTCGGCCTGGGACTTGCCGTAGCAGACCGGGCCGTAGGGGTTGTACTCCATGTCCAGCGCGCCAGGCAGGGTGCGGCCGTCCGGGCTCCAGCCGCCGCGGTGGGCCACGAAGTACTCGGCCTGCTGGCGTCCGGAGGAGACCTCCGGGTTGGCGAAGTGGTAGCTGCCCCGGAGCATCCCCTGCTCGGTGGCGCCCTTCCACTGGTCGCTGAAGGAGTCGGTGGCCAGGTAGGTGCCCTCGGTGGCCTTGATCCACACGAACTGGGCCGAGTGGTCGGTGAACCACTGCCAGTCCTCGATGGTGGTGTGGCCACTCGTGTCCACGCCGTAGGGGCCGTGGGTGAGCTCGGCCACCGGGTCGATGGGGGCGCGACCGAAGGCGGTGACGGAACCGGGCTCCTCGACGGGGAGGGTGGAGCCCATCGTGGCGCCCTCCCCCGAGGTGGGGAGGTCGTCCGGGGCGGCGTCGCCGGTGCCGCTGGCGACGGCCGGTGCGGAGAGGGCGGCGAGCAGGAGGGTGGCAGCAGCGAGCGTGCGGGTACGAGACATGAGTGCGCGTCCTGGTGAGGGGTCGGGGCGTGCGGGCCCGGGCACCCGGGCACCGTCGGGCAGGCTAGGGAGGCCCGCCCCACCCGTCCAGAGGCGCCCGGGTTCCTTGACCGAAAACTGACCGACCACCGTGTACCGGTCACCGCCGCAGGGCGTTTGGGCCCCCCGCGCCGCACCACTCTCAGTCGGCCAGGCCGAGGTACTGCGTGTCGAGATACTCCTCCACGCCCTCGTGACCGCCCTCGCGCCCCAGGCCGGAGTGCTTCACGCCGCCGAAGGGTGCCGCGGGCTGGGAGACCACGCCCATGTTGAGCCCGACCATGCCGGTCTGCAGGCCCGCCGAGAAGCGCATGAGCCGCGAGACGTCACGGGAGTAGACGAAGCCGACGAGGCCGAACTCGGTGTCGTTGGCCGCCGCCAGCGCCTCCTCCTCGGTGTCCACCACGTGCACCGGCGCCACCGGGCCGAAGACCTCCTCGGCCAGGAGGCGCGCCCCGGCCGGCACGTCGGCCAGCACGGTGGGCGCGTACCAGCTGCCGCCCTCGGGCAGGTCGGCGCGCAGCGCCGCGCTGGCCTCGGGGCCGCCGGTGGCCACGGTGGCACCGCGGTCCAGCGCGTCGGTGACGAGCTCGGTCACCTTGGCCAGGGCGTCGGCATCGACCAGGGGGCCCAGGTCCGTGCCCTCGTCGCCCCCGCGCCCGACCCGCCGGGCCGCGGCCGCCTCGGCCAGGCGGCGGGTGAACTCCTCGGCCACGCCGCGCTGCACCACGAAGCGGTTGGCCGCCGTGCAGGCCTGCCCGATGTTGCGGAACTTGGCCGCCATCGCACCCTCCACCGCGGCGTCCAGGTCGGCGTCGTCGAGCACCACGAACGGCGCGTTGCCGCCGAGCTCCATGGACGTGCGCAGCAGGCCCGGGGCCGCCTGCTCCTGCAGGGAGGTGCCCACCGGGGTGGACCCGGTGAAAGTCAGCTTGCGCAGCCGCGGGTCGGTGATGATGCGGGAGGACACCGCCTTCGCGTCGGCGGTGGTCACGAGGTTGACCACGCCCGCCGGCACACCCGCCTCGGCGAGCACGTCCACGAGCAGCATCGCGGTGAACGGCGTGGCCTCGGCGGGCTTGAGCACCACCGTGCAGCCTGCCGCGAGCGCCGGGCCCACCTTGCGGGTGCCCATGGCCAGCGGGAAGTTCCACGGGGTGATGGCGTACACCGGCCCCACCGGCTTGCGGCGGGTGAGGATGGTGGACCCGCCGGCGGGGGCAGGCACCATGCGGCCCTCCAGGCGCACCGCCTCCTCGGAGAACCAGCGCAGGAACTCGGCGCCGTAGGCCACCTCGCCGCGGGACTCCTCGAGGGACTTGCCCATCTCCAGCGTCATGAGGGCGGCGACGTCCTCGGTGCGCTCGGTGAGCAGGTCGAAGGCGCGGCAGAGCACGTCCGAGCGCTCCCGGGCCGGGGTCGCTGCCCAGTCGGCCGCGGCCCCCACCGCGGCGTCCAGGGCGGCCACGCCGTCCTCGACGGTGGCGTCGGCCACCTCGCGCAGGACGGTGCCGTCGCTGGGGTCGGTGACGGCGAAGGTCCCGCCGCCGGTGGCCTCGCGCCACGCCCCGCCGACGTACAGGCCGGTCCAGGAGGCGGGTGCGAGGTCGTGGAGGCGCTGCTGCAGGTCTGCGTGGGAGGTCATGCCCCTCAGCCTGCCACTGCCTCCTGGGCCGCGCGCGCGATGGCGAGCTCCTCGTTGGTGGGGGTCACCAGCACCGCCACCGACGACTCCGGCGCGGAGACGACGGTGGAGCCGGCCGTACCCCGCGGCACCGTGGCGTTGGCCTGCTCGTCGAGCACCACCCCCAGTGCGGCCAGCCGCTCGCAGAGCTCGGCGCGCAGCTCCACGTTGTTCTCCCCGACGCCGGCGGTGAAGACCAGCGCGTCCAGGCCGCCCATCACGGCGTGGAAGGCCCCCACGTAGCGCACCAGGCGGTGCAGGGAGACGTCGAGGGCCAGCCGGGCCCGCTCGTCGCCGGCGGTGGCCGCGGCGCGCACCTCGCGCATGTCGCCCGTGCCGGTCATGCCCTTGAGGCCGCTGCGACGGTTGAGCAGCTCGTCGACCTCGCCGGCGCTCATGCCCTGACGTTGCAGGTGGAGGATGACGCCGGGGTCGAGATCGCCGGTCCGGGTGCCCATGACCAGGCCCTCCAAGGGCGTCATGCCCATGGTCGTGTCCACGGGCCGGCCGTAGCGCACCGCCGAGGCCGACGCCCCGTTGCCCAGGTGGAGCACCACCGTGCGCAGGTCCTCGCGGGAGCGGCCCAGGTCGCGCGCGGCGCGTTCGGAGACGTAGTCGTGGCTCGTGCCGTGGAAGCCGTACCGGGCGATGCGGTGGCGCTCGGCCACCTCGGCGTCCAGGGCGTAGGTGCGTGCCTCGGCCGGCAGGTCGGCGAAGAAGGCGGTGTCGAAGACACCCACGTGCGGCACCTGCGGCAGGTGTTGGCGGGCGGCCTCGATGCCCAGCACGTTGGCGGGGTTGTGCAGCGGCGCCAGCGGGGAGAGCTCGCGCACCACCTCCACCACGGCGTCGTCGAGGAGCACCGGTGCGGTGAAGCGGCGGCCGCCGTGGACGACGCGGTGGCCCACCACCTCGACCTCCTCCAGCAGGCCGCCCTCCCCCAGCCGGTCGAGCACCCAGCCGAGGGCCTCGGTGTGGTCGGTGAAGGGCTGCTGCACCCCGGACTCCTCGCCGCGCAGCACGAGCGTGGCCTCACCGGACGGCTCGCCGATGCGCTCCACCAGGCCCTTGGCGTGCACCTGGCCGGACCCGGGGTCGAGGACCTGGAACTTCACCGACGAGGAGCCGGCGTTGATGACGAGTGCGCTCACGAGGGGCTCCCTGCGGTGGACGGGGTGGTCTGGGTGGTGGCCGCCTGCACGGCGGTCATGAGGATGGTGTTGACGATGTCGTCCTCCAGCGCCCCGCGCGAGAGGTCGTTCACCGGGCTGGCCAGGCCCTGCAGCAGCGGGCCCACGGCGAGCGCCCCGGCCATGCGCTGCACGGCCTTGTAGGTGTTGTTGCCGGTGTTGAGGTCTGGGAAGACCAGCACCGTGGCCCGGCCGGCCACGTCGGAGTCCGGCATCTTGGAGGCGGCCACGGAGGGCTCCACCGCGGCGTCGTACTGGATGGGCCCGGCCACCGGCAGGTCGGGGGCCAGCTCGCGCACCCGCTCGGTGGCCGCGCGCACCTTCTCCACCTCCTTGCCGGAGCCGGACTCGCCGGTGGAGTAGCTGAGCATGGCCACCCGCGGCTCGATGCCGAAGGCGCGGGCCGTGGCGGCGCTGGCCACCGCGATGCCGGCGAGCTCGTCGCTCGTGGGCTCGGGGATGACCGCGCAGTCGGCGAAGACGAGCACGCGGTCGGCCAGACACATGAGGAAGCAGCTGGAGACCTCCGTGCTGCCCGGGGCGGTGCCGATGACCTGGAAGGCCGGGCGGATCGTGTCGGCCGTCGTGTGGGCGGCACCGCTGACCATGCCGTCGCACTGCCCGTCGCGCACCAGCAGGGTGCCGAAGGTGTTGGGGTCGGTGACCACCGTCCGCGCGGTGGCCAGGGTCATGCCCTTGTGCTTCCGCAGCTCGGTGTAGAGCTCGGCGAGACGTTCGGCATCGGGGTCCGAGGCCGGGTCGCGCAGGGTGGCGCGGGAGAGGTCCACGCCCAGCTCGCGGGCACGGGCCGTCATCGCGTCCACGTCGCCGAGCACGGTCAGGTCCACCAGGTCGCGGGTGAGCACCCGGCCGGCGGCGCGCAGGATGCGGTCGTCCCCGCCCTCGGGGAGCACGAGGTGGCGGCGGCTGGCGGCGGCGCGTTCCACGAGCTGGTGCTGGAAGATCAGCGGCGTCACGGCCGAGGTGGGCCGCACGTCGAGCTGCTCCAGCACCCCCCGGGCGTCCAGGCGCCCGCCCACCAGGGCCAGCGCGGCGGCGGTCTTGCGGCCACTCCCCTGCCCCAGCAGGCCGCGTGCCCCCGCGGCGGCCCGGGCGGTCTCGTAGGTGTTGCCCGCGGTCTCGATGACGGGCAGCCGCAGGTTGAGGCCCTGCACCAGCGCCCGCACCTGCTCGCTCACCTCGAAGCCGCCGTTGAGCACCACGGCGCTGAGGGTCGGGAAGCCCTCGGAGGTGTGCGCCGCGATGAGGGTCAGCAGGATCTCCACACGGTCGCTGGCGGCGATGCACAGCTGGCCGTCGGCGAGACGCTCCAGGATGTGCTCGGGGTTCATGCCGCCCACGAGCACGTCCTCGACCTCCCGGTCCAGGGCGGCCTCGTCGCCCCACAGCAGGGTGCCCTCCACGGCGGCCATCACGTCGCGCACGGTGGGCGCCGAGAGCAGCGGCAGGTCCGGCACGGCGCCCAGCAGGGGCACCTCGCCCCCGGACGACCGCGTGATCCCCGCGGCGCCGGCGGCCACGGCATCGGCCTCGGACTCCCCGCCGGTGACCCGGTTGACCACCACGCCGAGCACGTCCGCGTGCTGGGCCTCGGCCTCGTGGACGCACACCTCCACCACGGTGCGCACCTGCTCGGGCGTGCGGTCCTGCCCGTGCACCACGAGCACCATCGGGGCCGCGAGGTTGGCCGCCACGCGGGCGTTGAAGGAGAACTCGGTGGGGCCCGTGACGTCGGTGAAGTCCGACCCGAGCACGACGACCAGGTCGCACTCGTCGGCCAGCCGGTGGTAGGCCGTGAGCACCTGGGCCAGGGCCGCCTCCTCGTCGGCGTGCACCTTCTCGTAGGTGACGCCCACCGCGTCGGCCGGCGACACGGAGGACCCCGCCCGGGTGAGCAGGGCCTGGAGGATGGGGTCGGCGTCGCGGTCCTCGGCGCGGGCGACGGGGCGGAAGACCCCGACCCGCTCGACCAGTCCGACGGCGGCGTCGACGAGGGCCAGGGCGACGGCGGACTTGCCGGTGCTGCCCTCCGGGGAGGCGACCATGACGGTGCGGGCGTTCATGGGCCCAACTCTGCCAGCACGCAGGGCCTGCTCCGGCCCGGGGGTGCGGGCTACGGTCGGGGCATGAGCACCGCCGGCCACCTGCCCGCCGTCCCCCTCGCCGGCCACCGGGAGCACCCGGTGACCCCGGCCCGCGAGGTGGCCACCACCGCCTCGCTGGAGCGCCTGCTGGACCGCGTGGAGGCCGGGCGGGACAGCCTCGACCGGGTGGCCCTGCAGGGTCTCGACCTGCGCCCGGTGGCCGACCGGCTGCTCGCCCTGCCCCCGGCGGCCCTCGCGGGCGTGGTGCTCTTCGGCGGGCAGGTTCCCACCCCGGTGCGCGACCACCTGCTGGCCGCCGGGGCCATCGTCTTCCCACCCGCCCCCGAGGCGCCGGTGCACCCCTACCGCGGGTGCACCTACACCGCCGAGGAGCTCTACGCCGGCCTCGACGCCCACGGGTACGCGGCCACCCCGGACGGGCGCGCCCACGCGTGGTTCCGCACCGAGCGCCTCGAGGGGGACCCCTACGTCTCGGTGCTGCGCGCCATCCACGACGACACGGTGGTGGACGCCCTCGTGGACGACCTGGCCGGCCACAGCGTGGTGGGGGTCATGGGCGGGCACGCCCTGCAGCGCGGCACCCCCGGGTACGCCGAGGCCGCGGCCCTGGGCCACGAGCTCGCGCGGGCCGGGCACCTGGTGCTCACCGGCGGCGGC
>NZ_KV824646.1:0-659 GCF_001816045.1 Kytococcus sp. HMSC28H12 | reverse complement strand
TGGCCGAGCACGGCGTCGAGGAGCTGGCGGTGCTCGACGGTGGCATGATCGCGTGGTCCCGCGAGGTGGACCCCGACCTGCCGCGCTACTGACCGCCGTGAACGACCCGATGGGAGCCGAGTGACCACCACCCGCCGCGAGGTGCTGACCGTGGAGGAGTACCGCGCCGAGGTGCTCGCCCTGCTTCCCGGACCCACCGGCCCCGAGGAGGTGGCGGTCCCGGACGCTGCCGGGCGGGTGCTGGCCGAGCCGGCCCGGGCGGCGGGGGCCGTGCCACCGCTCGCCAACTCGGCCATGGACGGCATCGCCGTGCGCGGCGCCGACCTGGGGCCGCTGCTCGGTGCCGGACAGGGCGAGGACGGCGCCGGCGTGGTGCTCGTGGTGGTGGGCGAGGTGCCCGCGGGGTGCCCGGACGACCCCGCGGTGGGGCCCGGTGAGTGCGTGCGGATCATGACCGGGGCGCCGGTGCCCACCGACACCGACACCGTGGTGCCGGTGGAGCAGCTGGAGCGTGTGTCCGGGCCCACCGAGCGGGTGCGCGTGGTGTCCGCGCCCCGCGGTGGGGTCGGTGCGCACGTGCGCCACGCCGGTGAGGACCTGGCCGCCGGCGACGAGGTGTTGCCCGCGGGCACGCTGCTGACCCCCGGGGCGCTGGGTGC
>NZ_KV824645.1:0-1028 GCF_001816045.1 Kytococcus sp. HMSC28H12 | reverse complement strand
AGACCCTCGGCCGCCCCGGCCGAGCCGAGCAGCACCGCGGCCGCCCCGTCGGTGAGCGGGGAGGCGTTGCCGGCGGTGATGCGCCCGTCGCGGCGGAAGGACGGCTTGAGCCCGGCCAGCGACTCCACCGACGAGCCCGGGCGCACCGTCTCGTCGCGGGGCAGGTCCGCCGCGTCGACGCCGGGCACCGCGCACGTCCAGTCGGCGTAGAAGCCGTCCTCCCACGCCGCGGCGGCCAGCTGGTGGGAGCGGGCGGCAAAGGCGTCCATCTGCTCACGGGTGGTGCCCAGCTCGTCGGCCACCTGCTCGTTGCACTCGCCCAGGCTGGCGGTCCACTCGGCCGGCATGGCGGGGTTCACCAGGCGCCAGCCCAGGGTGGTGGAGGCCATCTCGGCGTTGCCGGCGGGGAATGCGCGCTCCGGCTTGGCCACCACCCACGGGGCTCGGCTCATGGACTCCACGCCGCCCACCAGCACCAGGTCGGCGTCCCCGGTCTCGACGGTGCGGCTGGCCACCATCGCGGCGTCCAGGGAGGAGCCGCACAGGCGGTTGACGGTGGAGCCCGGCACGCTCACCGGCAGCCCGGCCAGCAGGGTGGCCATGCGCGCCACGTTGCGGTTGTCCTCCCCGGCCTGGTTGGCGGCGCCGAAGACCACCTCGTCGATGCGGGCCGGGTCCAGCTGCGGGGAGCGCTCCACCATCGCGCGGACCACGGTGGCGGCCAGGTCGTCCGGGCGCACCGTGGCCAGGGCGCCGCCGAGCTTGGCGAAGGGCGTGCGCACGGCGTCGTAGAGGTAGGCGGGCTCGAGCTGGGTCATGGGCGCTCCTGGTGCTCGTGGGGCGGGGCGGCGGGACGCGCCCATGGTGCTACACGGGCCGGGTCGGCGTGACGCCGGTCACGCGACGCCGGTCACGCCAGCAGGACCCGCGCCGCCGCGTCCCCAGAGGCCAGGGCGCCGGTGACTCCCGGGGCGAGGTGGTCGCCGGCCAGCACGAGGCCGGGGGCGAGCTCGAGCGCGAGGGGGCCG
>NZ_KV824644.1:0-1022 GCF_001816045.1 Kytococcus sp. HMSC28H12 | reverse complement strand
GTGTCGTCCAAGGGGGTGGCCCCCGTCATCGGGCTCATGCGTGCACCTCCGCCTCGCTCATGGCGTCGCCGGAGCGCAGGGCGTCGGTGAGGCCCCGCCCCAGGCCGCCGACCGCCACGGTGGTGGCCCCCAGAGCCAGGGCGGGCACCACCAGCGACCACCAGGCGCCCAGCTGCACGTCGGAACGTGCCTGGGCCAGCAGCGTGCCCAGCGATGCCTGCGTGGGCTGAAGCCCCAGACCGAAGAAGCTCAGCGTGGACTCGTGGAACACCGCGTGCGGCAGCAGCAGCACCACGGCCACGAGCGCCTGGGGCAGCGCCGCCGGCACCAGGTGGCGCCGCAGCAGCTGCCAGCGCGAGGCGCCCGCCAGCCGGGCGGCGTCCACGTACTGCGAGCTCCGCACGGCCAGCGCCTCGGCGCGCACCAGGCGGGCCACGGTGGGCCAGTGGGTCAGCGCGATGGAGGCCACGATGGCCACCACCGAGCCGGGGTAGAGGGCCACCACCACCAGGCCCAGCACGAGGTGCGGCAGGGCCGAGACGGCATCGCCGGTGCGCATGAGCAGGGCGTCCGCCCAGCGGCCCAGGCTCGCCGCGGCGGCGCCCACGAGCACCCCGAGCACCACCGACACCAGCGCCGAGAGGGCCGCGATGAGCAGGCTCACGCGCAGCCCCTGGGCCACCCGCACCAGCAGGTCGCGCCCGGCGTGGTCGGTGCCGGCCCAGTGCTCGGCCGAGGGGGGCTGCAGGGCGTCCACGAGGTGGGTGGAGTCGTCCACCACCAGCGGCAGCACCACGGCGAGCAGCACGAGCACCGCCAGGGTGCCCAGCGCCACGCGGCCGCCGGCGGTGCGGGTCAGCTCACGCATCGATCTCCACCCTCGGGTCCAGCGCCAGGTGCAGCGCGTCGGCGGCCCACGAGCCCACCAGCACCAGCACCGTGGTGAGGGTGGTCAGGGCGGCCAGGAGCGGGAAGTCCAGCTGCAGGGCGGCCTGCACCAGCGCGTTGGCCACGCCCGGCCA
>NZ_KV824643.1:0-1198 GCF_001816045.1 Kytococcus sp. HMSC28H12 | reverse complement strand
CCGGTCGTCCATCCCGCGGGCCTCGCGCACCGCCACCTCGGCGGTGGACCTGGCCTGCCGCGAGGTGGGCGACGCCGCCTCGGTGGGCCTGCCGCGCCGTTGGGCCGAGGCCGTGATGGACGCCGCCGTGCCCCCGGCCGACCGGCTCTCCGACGAGCTCGACGCCGCCGTGCGCCGCACCGGGGTGCAGCAGCGCTCCAGCTGGTGGTGGCCGCTGGTGGGCGTGCTGCAGTGGCTGCTCCTCCTGGTCGCCGTGGTGGGCCTGGTCTGGCTGGCCGCGTTGAGCCTGGGCGAGGGCTTCCTCCACATCCCGCTGGGGGACCCGCCGATGTGGCGCTGGCTGCCGGTGCCCGTGTGGCTGCTCGGGGGCGGCCTCTCGCTGGGGCTGCTGCTGGGCCTGCTCGCGCGCTTCCTCGCCGGGTTCGGGGCGCGGGCACGGCGCCGGCAGGTCTCCCGCGAGCTCGAAACCGCCCTGGGCGAGGTGGCTCAGCAGCGCGTGCTCGACCCGGTCCAGGAGGTGCTCGACCGGCACCGCCGCACCCGCGAGCTGCTGGGGTCGGCCCTGGCCTGACGCCACTCGTCCACAGGGCCCCGCGCCGTGCGCCACGCACGGGGCGGGGCCCTTGCCACGGTGGGCGCACCGCCAGCCACCCCGGCTGGCCGACACCGGGAGAGACCATGAGCGAGACCTACCTGACCGTGACCGGCAACGTGGCCAGCCAGCCGGTGCTGAGGCAGGGGCGCAGCGGTACGCCCTTCCTCACCTTCCGCCTGGCCCAGAACGTCAACCGGGTGGACCGTTCCACCGGCGCGGTGGAGACCGTGGCCACCAACTGGATGACGGTGTGCGCCTTCCGCCAGCAGGCCGTCAACCTGTTCCGCTCCCTGGCCAAGGGGCAGCCCGTCATCGTGCACGGGCGGCTGCGCATCCAGGACTGGAGTACCGACGAGCGCTCGGGCACCACCGTGGAGCTCGAGGCGACCGCGGTGGGCCACGACCTGGCCCGCGGTCAGGCCTGCTTCGTGAAGGTGGCCAGCCCGCCGATGCCGCGGGCCGGGGACACCCAGGAGGAGCGGCGGGCGCTGCGCACGGCGGCCGTCACGGCCACCAGCGAGCTGCCCGAGGCCTCGCTGCCGGTGTTCGTGCCGCCGGAGCCGGGGGAGGCCCCGCAGGAGGGGGCCGCGCCGACCGCGGATC